>CAIMHL010000190.1 GCA_903840825.1 uncultured beta proteobacterium | reverse complement strand
ACAGCGCAGCATCGAGAATGTCTGGGCGGTTGGTCGCAGCCACGACAATGACGCCCACATTGGTCTCAAAGCCGTCCATTTCAACCAGCATCTGATTCAGCGTTTGCTCGCGCTCATCATTACCACCACCTACGCCGGCACCACGCTGGCGGCCCACGGCGTCAATTTCATCGATGAAGATGATGCAAGGGGCATTTTTCTTGGCATTGTCAAACATGTCACGAACGCGGGCAGCACCCACACCGACAAACATTTCAACAAAATCAGAGCCAGAAATAGAGAAGAAAGGCACTTTGGCTTCGCCAGCAATCCCTTTGGCAAGCAAAGTTTTACCCGTGCCGGGTGGGCCAACTAAGAGCAAACCACGAGGAATACGACCTCCCAATTTCTGGAATTTGGCAGGATCTTTCAAAAAGTCGACAACTTCTTTGACTTCTTCCTTGGCCTCGTCGCAACCCGCCACATCGGCAAAGGTGACTTGGTTGGTATTTTCGTCCATCATACGGGCCTTGCTTTTTCCAAAGCTGAAAGCACCGCCCTTGCCGCCGCCTTGCATCTGACGCATGAAGTAAACCCAAACACCAATCAGCAAAAGCATGGGACCCCAGCTGACCAACAAAGTCATAAGCAAGGAGCCCTCTTCGCGGGCTTTGACGTCAAATTTCACGCCATTGGCAATCAAGTCGCCAACCAAACCGCGGTCAAGATAGGTAGCTGTGGTTCTAACTTTACGGTCGTCATTAGTTGTGGCCAGGATTTCTGTGCCACCCTGCCCTTCTTGGATGACGACGTTCTTGATGCGCTTCCCACGAACTTCCTCCAGAAAATCCGAATACCCCATAGAAACTGCACCCGATGCTCCACGCGTATCAAATTGTTTGAACACCGTAAAGAGCACAAGAGCGATAACAAGCCAAACGGCTATTTTCGAGAACCACTGATTATTCAAGCGAAGCTCCAATAAGGACGCAATTAAGAAGACTAAACACACCTGATATCTATTTTATGCGTTTCAAGTCCCTGCAAATCAGGTTTCTTGCTTATCACCCACAGACAAAGCATGGGAATCAAACAGGTTTTAGCCCGACACCGACCAAAAAAGTTTCTGACGACTTGTCACGCGAAGCTTTGGGTTTGATGCGCTTGACCACAAGAAAAGTCTCGCGAAATCTTTTGAACAAAATATCATAGGCCCCTCCGTGGAAAACCTTGACGACCAGCGCGCCATGGGCTTTCATGTGGTGCTGAGAGAATTCAATCGCCAACTCAACCAGACCTTCGATGCGGGCATCGTCAGCCGAAGAAATACCTGACAAATTGGGGGCCATATCTGAAACCACCACGTCAGCCAAACGACCCTGCATTTGATCGGTAAGGCGCTGCAAAACTTCTGCCTCGCGAAAGTCACCGAGCAAAAAAGTCACGCCCTCAACGGGCTCCATCGGCAAAATATCAAGTGCAATGATGGTCCCATTCAACTCACCCACGGCGGCGCCGCCAGTCGTGGCAGTTTTTGGTGACATTTTTCGGCGAACATACTGACTCCATGCGCCAGGCGTCGAGCCCAAATCGACCACCAAATGACCAGGTTTGATCAAATTGAGGCTCTCATCAATTTCTTTTAATTTGTAAGCTGCGCGTGCGCGATAACCCTCCAATTTGGCGAGTCTCACGTAAGGATCGTTCACATGGTCATTGATCCAGGCCCTGTTGACCTTGCTGCTTTTAGTTTTAACTTTCATTTTTACCTTCGTGACGGATAATACCCGTATGTCTCAAATTCAATTGACCCCTGCACAACGCAAAGAACACCGCTCCGAAGCCCACCACCTTGACCCCGTAGTCATGGTGGGTGGAGATGGCCTAACCGATGCTGTTAAAAAAGAAGCCGATGCTGCTTTGAACGCCCACGGACTTATTAAAGTCCGTGTTTTTTCTGATGATCGCGCCGCGCGCGAAGCCATGTTCCAAATTTTGGCAAGCGAACTAAACGCTGCACCCATCCAACACATTGGCAAATTACTGGTTCTTTGGCGCCCTACACCGGAGCGCGAAAAAACAGTTGCTGAAGACCGCATGCCCGGCCCTCGTGATTTCAAAGTACTCAAGTACAGCAAGCGCGGCGGACAGCGCCCCGAGGTTAAAACACTGCGCGTTCTGGGCAATCAGCGCCTGACTGCAGGTGGGTCTGTCAAACGCGCAAAACCCAAGCAAATCAGCATCAAGAAACAAAGCCAGACTTAACTGTCGCCGGGTCAGACACAACTCTGGCCCGATTTTCTCAATTTAGCGAACGCCAACGCTGCACACAGCCACTGCAGAAAATAAACCGCAGTTCCGGCACTGTGCCAAAGGCGCAAATTCTCTCTCGCCACAATTCGCGGCGAAATCACAAACTCCGAAATCAAAGACAAAAACAGCCCTAGTACTATAAAAGTAGTAGCTAGTCTAGCTTGATGAGCATAGCCCAGAGCTTGATTCTCTTGTTTTTTTAGAAAAAGAAGTATCAGTCCGCCACAAAGGACGGATACCCATGTTTGTGCAGCAAACAGCTTTGCGGCCATTGAACCCGCAATTGCTGGTGTTGGAAGATGCACAAATAGCATTGGTACAACCAAAAAACCAAGCGTTGTCAGGCTACCCCACCAGAGGGCAGCTAGCCAGAGCGGCAATTGACGCCTCAAATTAGACGTAACTGACCGCCATCACTTCGTAATTTTTGATACCACCAGGCGCCTGAACCACAGCCGTATCACCTTCAGATTTACCAATTAAAGCGCGGGCAATGGGGCTACCGATGTTGACCAGGCCCAACTTGATATCGGCTTCGTCTTCACCCACAATTTGGTAAGTGACGACATCGCCAGAGTCTTCGTCTTCGAGCTTGACCGTGGCACCAAAAACCACACGGCCTTCAGCATCGAGCTCAGCGGGGTCAATGATTTGGCAGACCGATAATTTGCCTTCAACCTCTTGAATTCGACCTTCAATAAAGCCTTGGCGGTCTTTGGCTACTTCGTACTCGGCGTTTTCGCTCAAGTCACCCTGTGCGCGCGCCTCGGCAATGGCATTGATGACCCAAGGGCGATCAACCGTTTTTAGTTTATGCAATTCGATCCGGAGCTTTTCAGCGCCGCGCTTGGTAATGGGAATGGTAGCCACGTACTGCTCCGTTTGAGTAATTTAGATTGCCAAAAAATAAACCGCCGAGTGT
>CAIMHL010000189.1 GCA_903840825.1 uncultured beta proteobacterium | reverse complement strand
GCGTCTTCGGGGAATTGCACCGTGCGCAACAAGCGCACATCTTCGATGCGCTTGACCGCGCGGGCCGACGCATCGCCCGCTAAATCCTGGCTGAACTCTTGGTCGCGAAACACGGTGAGGCCTTCTTTGAGGCTGAGCTGAAACCAGTCGCGGCAGGTTACGCGGTTGCCGGTCCAGTTGTGGAAATACTCGTGGCCGACCACGCTCTCGATGTTGGCGTAGTCGGCATCGGTGGCGGTGGTCTGGTTGGCCAACACGTATTTGGTGTTGAAGATGTTGAGGCCCTTGTTCTCCATGGCGCCCATGTTGAAGTCGCTGGTGGCCACAATCATGAAGCGTTCCAAGTCCAACGGCAGGCCAAAGCGGGCTTCGTCCCACGCCACCGAGGCCATCAGGGAGTTCATGGCGTGTTCGGTTTTGTCCATGTCGCCGGGGCGCACATAGACCTGCAGCAAGTGATCTTTACCCGCCCGCGAGGTGATGCGCTGCTCGCGACACACCAGTTGGCCAGCCACCAGCGCAAACAAGTAGGCTGGTTTTTTGTGCGGATCGACCCAAGTGGCGAAGTGGCGGCCTTCGTTGCCCGCGCCTTCCACGGCCCCCGAGTCCACCAGGTTGCCATTGGACAGCAGCACCGGGTATTTGTCTTTGTCTGCGCGCAGCGTCACGGTAAAGCTGGCCATCACATCGGGGCGGTCCAGGTAGTAGGTGATGCGGCGAAAGCCTTCGGCCTCGCACTGGGTGAAGAAGGAGTCGTTGCTGACGTACAAGCCCATCAGCTTGGTGTTTTTAACGGGCGCACAGGTGGTGAAAATTTCCAGATCAAAGCTGCCCTCGGTGGGCAGGTTGTCTAGCACCAGCAGGTGGCCTTCCATCTTGAAAGAAGCGCCCTGCCCATTGACCAGCACGCGGGCCAGGTTGAGATCTTCGCCCATTAACTTCAGGGGCTGCACGGCCACATCCGGGTTGCGGCGCAGCGTCATTTTGTTCAAGACGCGGGTTTTGGCCGGGTCCAGATCAAAGGTCAGGTTGACGGTGTCTATCCAGTAAGCCGGGGCGGTGTAGTCAGCGCGCAAGACCACGCTTGAAGGGCTGTCGCCCTCACGAAGTTGCAACATGCAGATTCTCCAGAAATTGTGTAGTCAAACCAGGCATCACACGCCTTGCTTCAAGGACGCTTCAATGAATTGGTCCAGGTCGCCGTCCAATACCTTTTGGGTGGCTGACGTTTCGTAGTTGGTGCGCAGGTCTTTGATGCGGCTGTTGTCCAGCACATAAGAGCGAATCTGGTGGCCCCAGCCCACATCGGTTTTGGAGTCTTCCAGCTTTTGCTGCTCTTCTTGTTGCTTGCGCATCTCGAAGTCATAGAGCTTGGAGCGCAGGCGCTTCCAGGCCACATCGCGGTTGCCGTGCTGGCTTCGGCCGTCCTGGCACTGCACCACAATGCCGGTGGGCAAGTGGGTCAAACGCACCGCAGAGTCGGTTTTGTTGATGTGCTGACCGCCCGCGCCACTGGCCCGGTAAGTGTCGGTGCGCACGTCGCTGGGGTTGATGTTGATCTCAATCGAATCATCAATCTCGGGGTACACAAACACCGAGGCAAACGAGGTGTGGCGTCCGCCCGACGAGTCAAACGGCGACTTGCGCACCAAGCGGTGTACGCCGGTTTCGGTACGTAAGAGCCCAAAGGCGTACTCGCCTTCGACCTTGATGGTGGCGCCCTTGATGCCGGCGGTGTCACCGGCGGTCTCGTCTTCAATGGTGACGGCAAAGCCTTTGCGCTCGGCGTAGCGCAGGTACTGGCGCAGCAGCATGCTGGCCCAGTCGCAGGCTTCGGTGCCACCAGCGCCAGCTTGAATGTCCACAAAGGCATTCAAGGGGTCGGCTGGGTTGCTGAACATGCGCCGGAACTCCAAGCCTTCTACGGTTTCGGTCAGCTTGGCGGTTTCGCCTTCAATAGTGATCAGCCCGGCCTCGTCGCTATCTTCTTTGCTCATCTCAAAGAGTTCGAAGTTGTCGGCAATCTCTGAGGTGAGGGTGTCTAGGGTGACGACCACGCCATCCAGCGCTTTTTTCTCGCGG
>CAIMHL010000188.1 GCA_903840825.1 uncultured beta proteobacterium | reverse complement strand
GACTTTATTGACGACCAGCGCCTGGTCATTCACGATGCGACGCTTACCACCTGCCGGCGCTTGCCGGGCCCGAGCTGGTTGCCGGACTGGATTTTGCGCGCCACCACCCTGCGCATGGACAACGAGGCCGATGTGGGCACGGCCGAGGGCGCGGTGCTCAGCTTCAAGGGCGTGCCCTTGTTGCCCATCCCCTCGTTGAGCTTCCCCTTGAGCGACCAGCGCAAGTCAGGCTATCTGCCACCTACGTTGGAGCTGGACAACGTCAACGGCGCCGTGGTGTCCATGCCCTATTACTGGAACATTGCACCCAACCGGGACGCCACCTTCACGCCCACGCTCATGAGCAAGCGCGGGCTCAACGTGGGCACTGAGTTTCGCTACCTGGAGGCCGATTATTCAGGCCGCGTCCGAATTGACGTGATGCCCAACGACCCGCTGCGCGACATGAGCCGCTGGGGCCTGACTTATGGGCACCAGACCACCTTAAAGAACACCCTGACCCAGCGCCTCACGGACGGCGGCGTGGCCTTGAGCCTTAATATGAATCGGGTGAGTGATGACAACTACTGGCGCGATTTCACCCGGGCCTCCACCTCACTGACCCAGCGCCTGTTGTCCAACGACGTCAACATGTCCTGGAACAACGGCCCGTTTGCCAGCAGTGCGCGCGCCGTCAAGTGGCAGACCCTGCAAGACGCCACAGCGCCCATTGCCCAGCCCTACGACCTGACCCAGCTCAGCACCCGGTACGCCCGAAGCAACGTCTTTGGTGCCGATGTCTCGGTGGTGGCCAACTATTCGCAGTTTCAGACCGACACGCTGCGCTCCGTCCAGCCCAATGCCAATGGCCAGCGCGCCTTCTCGCTGGTGCAGGCCAGCCACCCCTGGATTGCCCCGGCTGGGTTCATCACGCCCAAGGTGCAACTGCACGCGGCCCATTACCAACTGGATGCGCCTTTGAGCACCGGGGCCACTTCAGTGGGCCGCGTGGTGCCCACCTTTAGCCTAGACAGCGGTCTGGTGTTTGAGCGCGATACCAGCCTGTTTGGCACCGCGCTGCGCCAAACGCTGGAGCCTAGGGCGTTTTATGTCAACACGCCTTTTAGAGATCAAAACGCCCTGCCCAATTACGACTCCGGCGCCAACGACTTCAACTTTGCCACCATTTATTCTGAGAACGCCTTTGTCGGCAACGACCGCATCTCGGACAGCAACTTGCTCACCCTGGGCGTGAGCACGCGCTTTTTAAACCCAGCCACCGGGGCTGAAGTGGCGCGTTTCGGGGTTGCACAGCGTTTGCGGTTTACTGACCAAAACGTGACCTTGCCGGGCGGCGTGGCCGCCACAGACCGCCTGAGCGACTTGCTGCTGGGCACCTCGGTCAACTGGGACCCACGCTGGGCGTTTGACGCCACCGTGCAATACAACCCCAGCACCCAGAAGTCGGTTCGATCAACCATAGGCGCCCGCTACAACCCAAGCCCCTACCGCACCATCACCGCGGCTTACCGCTTTCAACGCGATGTCAGTGAACAAATGGACATAGGCTGGCAGTGGCCACTGAACGACTTGTGGGGCGACCGGGGCCGCTCTTTGGGCGCCGGGCGCGGGCAAGGCGAGGGCCGCTGGTACAGCGTGGGGCGGCTCAATTACAGTTTGAACGAGCGCAAGCTGGTCGACGCCGTGCTCGGACTTGAGTACGATGCAGGCTGCTGGCTGGGGCGCGCTGTGCTGGAGCAACTGCAAACCAGCACGACAGCGGCCAACCAGCGCATCATGTTTCAGCTTGAGTTTGTCGGCTTCACCCGCTTGGGCGTGAGCCCCCTGAAGTCCTTGAAAGACAATGTGCCCAATTACCAATACCTGCGCGAGCAGACCATCTCCCCCAGCCGTTTCAGTAATTACGAATAATTCACTATGACCTACCCTCTACTGGCCCTGACTGTGGCCATTTTTGCCGCCCTGAGTGCCCAGGCCCAAGGGGTGCCGCCCGCAGCAACAACTACCGTGCCCCAGCAACAACGGGCGACAGACTTTATTGTGGCGGTGGTCAATTCCGAACCGGTCACCAACCAAGAGGTGATGCGCGAGTTGCAACGCGCCAAGCAGCAACTGGCCCAACAGGGGAAAACACAGGTCAACCCGCAAGAACTGGCGCGCCAAGTGCTTGACCGCCTGATCAACGACAAAATTCAATTGCAGTTGGCCAAAGAGACCGGCATCAAGGTGGATGACGCCGCCCTTGACCTAGCCGAGCAAAACATCGCGCGCCAAAACCAGATCGACGTGGCGACTTTGCGCCAAAAACTGGCGGCCGAGGGCATGACGGTTAGCCAGTTTCGGGCTCAATTGCGCGACCAACTCTCGTTGACGCGCCTGCGCGAGCGAGACTTGGAGCCCCGCGTGCGGGTGTCCGACCAGGATGTAGAGCAAGCCCTGCGAGAACAGCAAAGCAGCAACACCGACCCAGCTTCCATGGAGATCAATTTAAGTCAGATTCTGATCGCCGTGCCAGAAAACGCCACCCCCGCGCAGATAGCGGCACTCGAAGCCCGGGCCAAGCGCGCCCTGGAGCGCGCTCGCGCAGGCAATGACTTTGTGGAGTTGGTGCGCGAATTTTCTGATGCACCTGACCGGGCTAATGGCGGGCAACTGGGTTTGCGCACCGCTGATCGTTATCCCCTCTTGTTTGTCGAGGCAACTCAAGCCCTGAACGCGGGCGACATCTCGGCATTGGTGCGCTCAGGGGCGGGCTTTCACATTTTGAAAGTGACAGAGAAGAAAAGCGCAGGCTTGCCCGCGACGGCTGTCACGCAAAGCCGTGCCCGGCATATTTTGCTGCGCGTCACGCCGCAAATGACCGAGGCTGCGGCCAGAAGTAAATTAATGGAATTCAAGAAGCAAATCATTGCCGGAAAAGATGATTTTGCTACTTTGGCCAAGGAGTTTTCGCAAGACGGCAGCGCCGCCCAAGGCGGTGATTTAGGCTGGACGAACCCCGGTATGTTTGTGCCCGAATTCGAAGAGGTCATGAACCGGTTGGCCCCCAGCCAGATCAGCGATCCGCTGGTGAGCCGCTTTGGCGTGCACCTGATCCAGTTGGTGGAACGCCGCAAATCGGCATTAAACCCGCGGGAGCAAAAGGAAGCGCTGCGCGCCCAGTTGCGCGAGAAAAAGTTGGATGAGGCCTACATCACCTGGACGCGTGACCTGCGCGGCCGGGCTTACGTCGAAATGCGAGAACCCGCCCAGTAATGTCACACCCAGTCAAACACGGCAAGCACGTTGCCCGCAAGCGTTTCGGCCAACATTTTTTAGCCGACAAACTGATCATTGAGGCCATTGTGGATGCGATCAATCCCAAGCCTGGCCAAGCGATGGTCGAGATTGGGCCCGGCCTGGCCGCCTTGACGCAGCCCTTGGTCGAGCGCCTGGGGCATTTGACGGTGATTGAGCTCGACCGCGATTTGGCCGTGCGCCTGCGGGAGCACCCCAAGCTCAACGTCATTGAATCTGATGTACTAAAAGTGGATTTTAAGCAAGCAGCTCTTGCTCAAGCAGCTCCTAAATTAAGAGTGGTTGGCAACCTCCCCTACAACATCTCCACACCTATTCTTTTTCACCTGCTTGAGTTTGTGGACGTCATTGAAGACCAGCACTTCATGCTGCAAAAGGAAGTGATTGACCGCATGGTGGCGCGCCCCTGCACCTCCGATTACGGCCGCTTAAGCGTCATGCTGCAATGGCGCTACGAGATGGAAAACGTGCTGTTTGTGCCACCCGAGAGCTTTGTGCCCCCACCCCGCGTGAACAGCGCCGTGGTGCGGATGGTGCCCCGCGCCAACCCAGCGGCCGTGGATGTCAACCTGTTGAGCGAAATCGTTCAAGTAGCCTTCAGCCAGCGCCGCAAGTTGATGCGTCACACCTTGGGCAAGTGGTTAACCGAGAAAGCGTTTGAAGGCACGTTTGATGTCCAGCGGCGGGCCGAAGAAGTGCCAGTTCTGGAATATTTGGCCTTGGCAGAGCAGGTCAAAAGCGCTGTTAAACCCGCTTGATCCCAGCTTGGCCTCAGGGCCAAACGCCCATAAAAAAGCCCACTTGCGTGGGCTTTTTTGCGGCTGCTGACGCGGGGTCAGGCGGCTGCGGTCCAATAACCGGCGTTGAAGGGGCTGCTCATGCGCAGCGCCAAAGGCGAGATGTCCAACAACTTGTCGGTGGGCATCCTCTCGCCTGATTCTGTCAGTAATTCGATACTGGACAGGGCGAGGCTGGCTGTGCCCTCGCTCTTTGCCTCGTTAGCCCGTTCTGCTTGGCTGGTAGATGCAGAACGGGCTACAGAAAAGAATAGAAACATCGGAAGGGAATCTTCCTGTCGCTCCAGTAGTCCGCAGCATCCCTGAAAATGTCCAGCAACTGCTCACGCGCTTCTTTGTCAAACTTGGTGTTGGCAGGAATGTGCTCCAAAACCGCAATGAAACCGGGCTGTGGGCCTGATTTGTGCAGCGGATCGGTCATGCTGTCATACAAAGCGTCAAAGTTTTTGCCAACGTGGGTCGACAATTTGAACTGCTGACCCACCAGGTCCAGCACGTCTTGCTTGGTCTGGGCGTTGGCCAAATTGGCGTACAAAAAGTGCTGACCCAAGGTCACGGCAGCGTCTTGCAACTCCTGTACCCTGAAAGCGCGGATAGACTGCACAATATTGGTGCGGATGCCACGGAGTGGCATTTCAGCGGGAGTTAGCGTTTGTGATGGTGTTTCTTGACTAAGTGACATATTCGTTCCTGCTTCACTTTCCAAAAGTACAAAAATTACGGCACGATCTTGCGGAAGCTCGCATAGTGATCGGCGGTGTAATAGCAAATTTCAGGTGCCTTGGCTTGGCCACCGCAAACAATGCGCTTGGCCCCACGGTTTTTTGCGCCTGGTGTCGAAACGGTGTATTCATGGTAGAAACCGCGCTTTTCAAGCGGGAGCAGACGCTCTCGATTGCCAAACACAGTGCCATCTTTTTGATAAGCAAATGGTCCACCGCGGTGAATCAAGGCGTAAATTTGCTTACCTTGCGCGGGGAGTTCGGCAACTGCTATTGCAGAAATACCGCCTGTAGGCTCTGCCCCTTTGGCAAGCACTGGGCCAGAAAAAAACAACCCGGTGATCGCCAAGCCAGCAAGCACTGACTTCAAGGCTCTTAATCGCAACATGAAAACACTCTTTTCAACACTCCGGGTTTTCCCGAAAAAATCAAGTGTGTAGTTTCGCGTATTTAGAAAAAAAATGCAAGCGACTGCCCAATAAATAGGCAGTCACTAAATCATTTACCTGAATTAATTCAGGTTTTAGGCCCAAATGGGCGCTTAGCGGGTCGCGTTGGCGTCTGCAACCGTCAAGGCGGTCATATTGACGATGCGGCGAACGGTGGTACTGGCTGTCAAGATGTGCACGGGTTTAGCCGCGCCCAACAGCACTGGGCCCACCGCAATATTGCCACCGGCCGCTGTTTTTAGCAGGTTGTAGGCAATGTTGGCCGCGTCGATATTAGGGAACACCAAGAGATTGGCGTCACCCGCCAAGGTGTTGTTAGGCATCAAGGCGTGGCGCGCGACGCCGTCAAGCGCCACATCGCCGTGCATCTCTCCGTCCACCTCAAGCCATGGGGATTGTTGGCGCAAGAGAGCCAAGGTTTTGCGCATTTTGATGGCGCTGGGTTCGTTGCTGCTGCCAAAGTTGGAATGGCTGAGCAAGGCGACCTTGGGTTTGATGCCAAAACGCATCATTTCCTCAGCCGCCAGGGTGGTGATCTCCGACAGTTGCTCAGCAGTGGGGTCGTAGTTAACGTGCGTATCCACCAAAAACAACTGGCGCTCTGGCAGCATCAGGCCGTTCATGCAGGCAAACGTATTGACCCCGGCACGCTTGCCAATGACTTGATCGACATACTGCAAGTGCAAAGCGGTACCGCCCCAAGTGCCGCAAATCATGCCATCTACGTCGCCTTTTTGCAGCAACATGGCGGCAATCAGGCTCAAACGGCGGCGCATTTCAATTTTGGCCATCTGCGCGGTCATGCCCTTGCGCTCGGTCATGCGGTGGTAGGTTTGCCAGAAGTCGCGGTAGCGGTGGTCTTGCTCGACGTTGACCACGCTGTACTCGCGGCCCTCACGCAAGCGCAAACCAAATTTCTCGATGCGCTCGGCAATCACGGCAGGGCGCCCGATGAGCGTGGGCAAGGCCAAGCCTTCGTCCACCACGATCTGGCAGGCACGCAAGACGCGCTCTTCTTCGCCCTCGGCATAAGCCACGCGTTTTTTGAGACCTTTTTTGGCGGCCGTGAAAATGGGCTTCATCATGCTGCCTGAGGCGTAGACAAAACTTTGCAGCTTGTCACGATAAGCGTCCATATCGACGATGGGCCGCATCGCCACACCACTGTCAAAGGCGGCTTGCGCCACCGCGGGTGCAATTTTGATCATCAGGCGCGGGTCAAACGGCTTGGGGATCAGGTACTCAGGGCCAAAGACCAGCTGCTCACCGGCGTAGGCGGCGGCGACCACTTCGCTTTGCTCGGCTTGCGCCAACTCGGCAATGGCGTGCACTGCGGCAATTTCCATCTCGATAGTGATGGTGGAAGCGCCTGCATCCAGCGTGCCCCTGAAAATATAGGGGAAACACAAAACGTTGTTAACCTGGTTGGGGTAGTCCGAACGACCCGTCGCCATGATGGCGTCGCTGCGCACAGCCTTGACTTCTTCGGGCAAGATTTCCGGCGTGGGGTTGGCCAGGGCAAAAATCAGGGGGCGCGCCGCCATTTTCGCGACCATCTCGGGCTTGAGCACGCCACCGGCTGACAAGCCCAGAAACACGTCGGCGCCTTCAATGATGTCGCCCAGGGTGCGGGCATCCGTTTTTTGGGCGAAAACAATTTTGTCTTCGTCCATCAACTCGGTGCGGCCTTCATAAACCACACCCGCGAGGTCAGTGACAAAAATATTTTCACGCGGAATACCCAGCTTCACCAGCAAGCCCAAGCAAGCCAAAGCTGCAGCACCAGCACCCGAGGTGACCAGCTTGACCTCTTTGGGGTCTTTGCCTGCAACCTTCAGGCCATTAAGGATAGCCGCACCCACGGTGATGGCCGTGCCGTGCTGGTCGTCGTGGAAAACCGGTATGTTCATGCGCTCGCGCAGTTTGCGCTCGACATAAAAGCAGTCTGGGGCCTTGATGTCTTCCAGGTTGATGCCGCCAAAAGTAGGCTCTAGCGAGGCGATGATGTCGACCAGTTTGTCGAGATCGTGCTTCTCGTTGATCTCGATGTCAAACACATCAATGCCGGCAAACTTCTTGAACAGAACCGCTTTGCCTTCCATGACGGGCTTGGCCGCCAGCGGGCCAATGTCGCCCAAGCCGAGCACGGCTGTGCCGTTGGTGATGACCGCCACCAAGTTGCCCCGGCTGGTGTATTTGAAGGCGTTGTTGGGGTCTTTAACGATTTCTTCACAAGGCGCCGCTACGCCGGGCGAGTAGGCCAAGGCCAGGTCATGCTGGTTCACCAACTGCTTGGTGGCGCCAATCGCCAGCTTGCCGGGGGTGGGGTACTGATGGTACTCAAGGGCTGCACGGCGCAGTTCCGCGCGTTTTTCTTCGGCGATAGCCTGGGTATTGGGCATTGTTGTCTCCTGCTGTAATCAGTTTGACCGAAAGGGCAGCCTGTCAGCGTGTGATGATTTCGAAATTGTAGACCCTCTGCGCCGCCCGCTTGCCCGCCCACGGTGTGGGAAACCCTTAGAAGCAGGTGTTTCGGTTTTTACTTTTTATGAAGTAATGCCACCAAAAAATGGGGCATTACTTCATGAACTCAGGGGCTCACCAGCTTGGCTTGCTCCGCGCGGCGGCTGGTGTTTTTGCCAGTCAAGACAAACCCCAGCACCGCCTTGGCCTCACCCACAAACTGCCAGACACCCGCCTCACTGTCCTGCCATTCTCCGGCGGTACCAATTGCGGGTGCCGCCACCACAATGGGAAGCGCTGGGGTTTTGATGGCGACAGGCATGAGCGGAAAAACCACCGGGGTGGGCGTGCCCGCCAAGGTGGCTGCCAAAGCTTTGGCAGCGCTCATGATCGGCATGACATAAGGCATTGAGCGCCCGCCCGTGAGCGCCGCGCCACTGGCCCACTGGCCTTGGGCGTATTGGGCGCCATCACCCAAGGCAAAAATATGCTGGGCGCTGGTTTGCAAGGTGTCATCCACCACAATGCCGCGCTCACACTTGAGCCCGGCCGCTTGTGCCAACGCGGTATTGGCGCGCAGCCCAATGGCACTCAGCACAATATCGGCCGACTCAAGCTGCCCGTTGGACAACACAACTTCCAATTTCTGCGCTTCGCCAAGCCCACCTGCTGCTGCGTGGTTGACCGCTTTCACGGTAGTGCCAAAGTGCCAGGTCACGCCCAAACCAGCCAGTGCGTCGCGCAGCTGCAGGCTAGCCGCCTCGGGCAGCAAGGCCGACATGGGAGCGATGGACGGATCGGCCACGCTAACCTTGTAACCTGAGGCGGCGAGGTCGTTGGCAAATTCACAACCAATCAAGCCGGCTCCCATGATAAATATATGCTTTTTTTCGCTCTCTTTTTCAGAGCTTCTCAAGCAGTTCAAGCGGGCATAAAAGGTCGAAAAGTCATCCAAAGAGTTGATGGACATCACCTGATCTGCCGCATCGCCCTCCATGGGAATGCGGATTGGATTAGCGCCCGTTGCCAGCACCAGCTGCCTGTAGTGCAACTCGCCTTGCGAGGTGCTCACCGTGCGCTCGGCCGGGCTGATGGACTGCACCTGCGTGTGTGCCAGCAAGGTGACCTTGAGGGTGTCGGCCATTTTGGCCGCAGGCGTGCTGACCAGCTGAGCTGGCGCGCGCCCTTGGGCAAAGGCGTTGGAGAGTGAGGGCTTGGCGTAAAAGTCGCCACTGTCGGCTGTGACCACCGTCAGGGGCGTGGTGGCGTCCAGCTTGCGGAACTCACGAGCCGCCGTCCAAGCGGCCAAACCGGCGCCAATGATGATGATCGGGTGTGCCATGGTGATTAAATTTCTACGGCTTCAAAATCGGCCTTGGCCACGCCGCAATCGGGGCATTCCCAGGCCTCAGGCACATCGGCCCACAAGGTGCCTGGTGCAATGCCATCTTCAGGGCGACCGGTGGCTTCGTCGTAAATAAAGCCGCAAACAATGCAAAGGTAAGTTTTCATGAGGGTTTCCAATAATTTAAGGTGTAGAGGGCTCTAGAGCACGCTGGCCGTGCTTAAGCAGCTATTAATTTATTTAGCTTGCGCCGACGCTGCTGTGGTGATTTTGGCCAACTGGGCTTTGTAGTGGTTGGCATGACGCTCTTCCACTTTGGCCAGCGCGGCAAAACGCTTCTGGGCTTTTTCCAAGGTGGCCTTGAACTGGGCGGCGTGCACTTTGCTCTCTTCAATTTGCTCGTTCATCTCAAGGGCAGCGGCAGCTTGGCCTTCTTCTTCGGCTGTTTTGCGGAACCCCGGGTACATCTCGGTGTACTCGTAGGTTTCACCGTCAATGGCGATTTGCAGCGCCTTGGCCGGGGTGAGCGTAGCTTTGGGGTAGAGCAGGTCGAGGTGGCCAAAGGCGTGCATGATTTCCTGATCGGCGGTGGCTTCAAACGCGCGGGCAGTTTCCTCGTCACCCATTTCACGTGAAATTTTGGCGAAGTAACGGTACTTGATGTGCGCCATGGACTCGCCAGCAAAGGCAGACTCCAAATTGGCCATGGTTTTGATCTCGGGAAGTTGGGCTGTGGTCATGGTGAACTCCTGGTATTAAAAGGCTTGCTGAAAGAAAATCTCTATCGGCATGGGCTTAATGATAGGCGCCATCGATTCATTCGGCCAATTGGTTTTGGCTAAGCAATTGATAGGCTCTATCGGAGGAGCGATTTCCCACAAAAAAACGGGCCTAAGCCCGTTCTTTAAATCAGACCAAGAATTACTTCTTGGCTTCTTTTTTCTCTTCAGCCATTTTTTTACACTCGGCCTTCATTTTGTCGTCCGCTGTTTTAGCATCCATTTTTTTGCAAGCGGCCATTTTTTCTTCCATGGCTTTAGGGTCTTTCATGGCGCCGCCATGTGAGGCTGCAAAAGAAGCCATTGAAACGGTAGCGAAAACGCCAGCGATGAGTGCGGATAAAAACTTGTTCATGAAAACTCTCTTTAAATAGGTTAAAACGTACGCTGAATTGCAACGCGCAGTTAATATATATCAATTATGCAACTTTGTCTGTTGAGAGGCTCTGCCCACCGCCGCCTCGCGGCTGTCCTCCTGCTCTTGGCCCCAGTATTTGGCGCCTGTGCAGCCCCACGAACGCCCATCAATGATGCAGACGTACTGGAGCGCTTGCCCATGCGCCCAGCTGATTCAAGCGCCCGCGAGTTGGCAGTAATGCAGACTAGCGCGCGCCAGGCACCGACCAGCGCCCAAGCGGTTGTGCCCTTGGCTCAGCGTTATTTTGACTTGGCCGCGGCTCGCGGCGACCCCCGCTATCTGGGCTATGCGGAGGCGGTGCTACAGCCACTTTATGCCGCCCCCACCGCTGAAGTTCACCTGGTACGAGGCCAACTGCGACAGTACCGCCATGATTTTGACGGCGCTCTGGCCGACTTTGTCGCCGCCCTGGCCCTGAACCCTGATCTGGCCAGCGCCCATGCATGGCGCGCCGCCATTTACCTGGTACGCATGGACAACGCCGCTGCCCGCAAAGAATGCACCGCTTTGCAAAACCTGAAACGCAGCACCCTTGCCGGCGGCTGCCTGGGCCTGGCGCAGGCCTACAGCGGCCAGTTGGCGGGCGCCTACGCCACGCTGGTGCAAGCCCTGACGGGCACCAGCGATGCCGACAACCGGCTTTGGTTGCTTACCCGATTGGCCGAGGTTGCAGCTTGGCAAGGCCAGCCTGGCCTGGCAGAGCGGCACTACCGCGAAGCTTTGGCGCTGAGCCGCGACGATGTTTACTTACTCGCCGCTTGGGCAGACTTCTTACTTGATAAGGGTCGCCCCAATGAGGTCGTCAAATGGCTGTCTGACTGGAGCGCTTCTGACAGCTTGCTGTTGCGCCTGACTGAAGCCGAGACCATGCTAAAACTGCCGCTGGCACCCTTGCATCAACAAGCCATGGCCGACCGGTTTGCCGCGGCACAAGCGCGTGGCGACACCACCCACCAAGCCGAGGAAGCGCGCTTTCAACTGCACTTGCGTGGCGACACCGCCAAAGCCCTGCAGCTGGCAAGCGCCAACTACCAAGTACAACGCGAGCCGCGCGATGCACGCGTCCTGCTGGAAGCGGCCATTGCGGCACGCGACAGTGCGGCTGCCCAAGTTGTTCGCGACTGGTTGCGCACCAGCGGATTTGAAGACGCCCGTCTGCGCCAATTGGGGCAGGCCTCGGTGCAGCCAGGCGCGGCACCCTCACTGCCAACCAAGACCCCATGATGCTGATCCTGAATCAAGCCTTGCTTACACATTTGAAGCGCTGGCAAGCGCGCTTTTTGTTACTTTTTGGGCTGATCTTGTCGGCCCCCACATGGGCGCACAAAGCCAGCGACAGCTACCTTAGCCTCAACGTTCAGGGGGCAGCCATCAGCGGGCAATGGGATATTGCGCTGCGCGATATAGATTTTGCGCTTGGCCTTGACCGCGACGGCAATGCTGAAATCACCTGGGGCGAGTTGCGTGCGCGCCAAACTGATCTGGTGGCTTGGGCGCAAGAACGTTTGTCACTGCAGCGAGGCGGGGCTTGCTCGCTCACGCTTTTGAGTGATCAGGTGGACGAACACACCGATGGCCAATATGCGGTGCTCCGCATCTCGGGCAATTGCCCGGCGGCCAGCGGGCCGCTGGACTTGAACTACCGCTTGCTCTTTGACGTGGACGCCCTGCACCGTGGGCTACTCAAGCTCAATCTGGATGGGATTACCCAGTCTGCCGTGCTCGGCCCGGCCACCGGGGTGCAGCAATTCCAGGGTGGTCAGGCGTCACGCTTGGCCCAGTTTGTCCAGTATTTCGGGGAAGGCATCTGGCATATCTGGATTGGCTTTGACCACATTTTATTTTTGCTCTCGCTGCTGCTGCCGGCGGTATTGGTTCATGAAGCGCGTCGCTGGCGCGGCGTTGCCGACTTTGGCACGGCACTGCGCGAGGTGTTGTGGGTGGTTACAGCTTTCACGGCCGCGCACTCCATCACGCTCACTTTGGCGGCTCTGCGCTTGGTGGAGTTGCCCTCCCGCGTTGTGGAGTCGGCAATTGCGGCCTCGGTTGTCTTGGCGGCACTTAACAATCTGATGCCGGTGGTTGAACGCCGACGCTGGATGGTGGCCTTTGCCTTTGGCCTGATTCACGGTTTTGGCTTTGCCAGCGTGCTGGCCGAACTGGGCTTGCCCCAAGAGTCCCTTGTGTTGTCGCTCTTGGGATTTAACCTGGGCGTTGAGGCAGGGCAGTTGGCCATCGTGGCCGCTTTTCTACCCCTGGCTTTCTGGCTACGCAACAGCGGCTTTTACCGCCGAGGCGTTTTTGTGGGGGGGTCTTTGCTCACCCTCGCATTGGCTTTGGTGTGGCTGCTTGAGCGCTTGTTTGATTGGAAACTAATCAGCGCCTGAATTCGGCGCTGACTTCTTGTATTGCAAGGGCTTGGCACCCCGGCGGTGCAGTTGCAAGTGCGCATCTGCAAAACCCTTAAGGCGATCCATATTCAGGGGTTTGGAGAGAGGCAGCACATTCTGGGGCACCCCGCCACGGGCCAGCAACTCGGCATCCGTGAAGCTAGAGAGCGCCACGATCACCATATCTGGGTATTCCTGTCTTGAGGTCACTTGCTTGATAAGCCCAAAGCCATCAAACATGGGCATATGCAGATCAATGATCAGAATATCTGGGCGCAACCGCTCAAGCTTTAGCACCACATCAAGCCCATCGGTCGCCTCTGCACACTGAATGCCTGATTGCTGACTTTCAAACGTGCTTTTAATCAGGTCAATAAGCTCTGTCTCTTGCGCCACAATTAAAACCAGCGCGCTTCTGGACGACGCGCTTCTTTTGAAGGGGTTTAGTTCGTTGCGAAAGTGGCCGTTAGCTTGAGGCAGCTGCGCTTGCGTGCTGTTCACGATATGCAATAAATTAGGCAGTGAACTGCGCAATATCCGGCGGTGCCCACCTGTCGTTTTAATCGCCGCTACCTCACCAGCATCAACCAGTTTTTGCATGGAGGTGCGCGACAGCGACATGATGCGTGCTGCCTCACCGATACCTACGAATTCTGAATCTTTATCGAGCTTCATTCCTGCCTTTAAAGTATTTAACAATTCTAATGTTTTAAACTAATTTAATTTCTATCTTAGAAAACATTTAAATTATCGACTTGATTGTTATCAAGCTGATTACAACGAAGTAGATTCGAGTAATCATATTATTTAATAATAAAATTCAACAATAAATCCAAATTATAATCGACTTGACATCTGCCTGCCATTAACTTGATAAAACATGTAAGCGATCAGAGCGCACGGAATAATCGATTTTTTATCGTTTCGACGTGCGCAACAGCACCGCACAGCCGCAGACAAGCTCACCGCGTGAAGCGATGGCAAACCAGGCAATCAGGTGGGGGCGACGGGAGCGCTAGAGTGGCGCGCTCAACTGGGCCAGGCTAATGAATTCCAACGCTTTCGCATGCGTGCTTTCCAGAACCACGGGCGGAGCTGCCCCGGCCGCCAAAGCTTCTTTCCACCGCATAGCGCACAAACACCACCGGTCACCCGGCTTCAAACCAGCAAAACGATACGCTGACTGCGGCGAGATCAAGTCGTTGCCTTTGCTCAGTGAAAAGTCCAAAAATGCCTGGGTGACACGGGCACAAATAACATGCGTGCCGTGGTCCTGCGCATCAGTGTTGCAGCAGCCATCCCGAAAATAACCCGTCAACGGGTCATACGAGCAAGGCACCAAAGCAGTGCCCAAAACATTCAATGCAGTCATGGTGACTTACTTGGCGCCGGGCGACTTGATGGCTAGCTCATAAGCCTTTTTCAGGTCGCTGTATTCCTCACAGCCAAAAGTGCAAATTTTGTCCAACGCTTCAAGGTGGCTCTTGGCATTTACAAGCTGGCCCATGTTGAGGTAAGCCATACCTATGTATTCGTGCGCGCCGCGGTGCTTGGGGTCAAGCTTCAGCG
>CAIMHL010000187.1 GCA_903840825.1 uncultured beta proteobacterium | reverse complement strand
CTCGTTGCAAGACGAGGGTCTTTTTTTATTTTTCTGGAGACTGAGACATGTGGAAATTAATTCTGGGTTTCGTGGCGTTTGCCGCCATCGCCATGTACGTGCTGACCAAAGCCGGCGGTGACATTGACATGGGTGGCGAAAAGCACGGCATCGACACCTCGCACAGCGAACCGGCCAAGCCCGCCGCATCTGCCCCTGAAGCCGCGCCCGCACCCGCTGCTGCCGCCTCCGCCGCCAAATAAGCTGAACCGCTCCCGTAAGGATGGCCCCATGCCGCCGTCCGGCGGCTGGCGTGCCTAGAATGTTGGCCACAGCAGCCAACGATCGCAGTACATGTCACAGGGAATCATCCGCATTCGCGGTGCGCGACAGCACAATCTCAAGAACCTCGACATCGACATCCGCACCGGCGAGTTGACGGTGGTCACCGGCCCCAGCGGGTCGGGTAAATCCAGCTTGGTGTTTGACACTCTGTTTGCCGAGGGGCAACGCCGCTATGTAGAAACTTTTTCTGCCTACGCGCGCCAGTTTTTGGACCGCATGGACAAACCGGCGGTCGACAAGGTGGAGGGCGTGCCCCCCGCCATTGCCATTGACCAGACCAACCCGGTCCGATCATCACGCTCCACGGTGGGGACGATGACCGAGCTCAATGACCACCTCAAACTTTTGTTTGCCCGTGCCGGTCAGTTGTTTGACCGCGAAACGGCCCAGTCCGTGCGGCACGATTCCCCAGAAACCATTCATGCGCAGATGGTGGCGCGCGCTGGCGATGCGGATGTGCGCTTGGCTGTGACTTTCTCGGTGGAGCTACCGGCGGTTACGACGCCCGAAGAGATTGAGCAGTGGCTCT
The DNA here is from genome assembly GCA_903840825.1 of uncultured beta proteobacterium. Classification (GTDB taxonomy): domain Bacteria; phylum Pseudomonadota; class Gammaproteobacteria; order Burkholderiales; family Burkholderiaceae_C; genus Rhodoferax. The sequence goes on along the minus strand of CAIMHL010000187.1, from coordinate 4,527 downwards.
CCGTCAGTGGCTTTACAAAAGTGCAGGCGCAGCGCGAAGTGGCCACCCTCACAGGGCCGCGTAAGGTGCTGGATGTGGTGGCAGATCGGTTCCGCCTGGGGGGCGTTGAGCGGGCGCGGGTGCTGGAGGCGATTGAAGTGGCGCTCAAGCATGGCAGTGGCCGCATCAAAGTTTATGTGCTTAATAGTGCTCTAGAGCAAGCTGTCATTGCTGAGGCAGCTCTTGAAAACAGAGCAGATACCAGCCTGGTTTGGGGGTTTTCTACCGGCTTGCATTGCCCGGATAGCGATGTTCGCTATGCCGACCCAATTGCCTCGGCGTTTTCTTTCAATTCAGCGGTGGGCGCGTGTGAGACGTGCCGGGGCTTTGGGCGGGTGATCGGGGTCGATTACGGACTAGTCATTCCCAACGATAAATTAACCTTGCGTGCGGGTGCGATCAAGACCATGCAAACCCCCGCCTGGAAGGAGGCGCAGGACGATTTGATGCGCCACGCCGAGGCCGCTGGTGTGCCCCGCGACACGCCTTGGTACAAGCTCACCCCGCAGCACCAAGCCTGGGTGATCAATGGTTCGCCCAATTGGAATGGCAAGTGGAGCCAGCATTGGTTTGGTATCAAGCGTTTCTTTGAGTATCTGGAGACCAAGTCTTACAAAATGCACATCCGGGTGCTGTTGTCCAAGTACCGCAGCTACACGCCTTGCGGCGACTGTGGCGGTGCGCGGCTTAAAACCGAGAGCCTGCTGTGGCGCCTGGGCAGCAAGGCGGCTGCAGATGCGGTGCTCGATCCCTCCAAGCGGTTCATGCCTGTGGGTGTGAAGTGGTCGCGCGAGCAGCTTGAGGCTTTGCCGGGCCTGTGCCTGCATGATTTGATGATGCTGCCGCTGGAGCGTTTGCAGCGGTTCTTTACCTCGGTGCAGATGGAGCGTATGGGGGCGACCTTAAAAATTGGGGGGCAGATTCAGAGCTCCCCTGTCTCCGGCAGTGCCTTGGCTGTGGGTTTGCCGGGTGCCTCAGCCGCAAGCTCAACATCGTTACCCGGCAAACCCGCAGCCAAGGCGGTGCTTGAAGCGAGGAATGAGGGGCAAATCCCCTTGCAGGACAACTCTATCTCCGGCGATCAGCAATCCAGGAATGGGGGTCAGATCCCAATTCAGGACAACGATCTTTCCGGCGACACAACACAAAGAACGAAATTGGGCTCTGACCCCCATTCCGCTCTAGCCGGAGAAAACCTAAACCCAAACCCCACCAACGCCGGAGAAAAGCAAGCCCTCAAACTCCTGTTCGATGAAATCACCACCCGCCTCAAATACCTGTGCGAGGTCGGCATTGGCTACCTTACTTTAGACCGCCAAAGCCGCACCCTCTCAGGCGGCGAGGTACAGCGTATCAACCTCACCACGGCGCTGGGCACCTCGCTGGTCAACACGCTGTTTGTGCTGGACGAGCCCAGCATTGGCCTGCATCCGCGCGACATGAACCGCATCATTGTGGCTATGCAGCGCCTGCGCGATGCAGGCAACACGCTGGTGGTGGTGGAGCACGACCCCGCCGTGATGATGGCCGCCGACCGCATGATTGACATGGGCCCGGGCCCTGGCGAGCGCGGGGGACAAATTGTGTTTGACGGTACTACCCTTGATTTGTGCCAGGCCGATACCCTCACCGGTGCTTATCTGGGCGGGCGCAAGCAGGTGGGCATGGGGTTTCAGCGTTTGGTGGACGCGTCCACGCCGCGCCTGATTTTGGAAGGGGCGCGTGACCACAATTTGAAAAACGTCACCGTTGAATTCCCCTTGCAAAGGCTGGTTACGGTCACTGGCGTTAGCGGTTCGGGTAAATCGACGCTGATTCAGGATATTTTGGCGCCAGCCTTGCTGCGCCATTTTGGCAAAGCCACTGAGACCCCTGGTGCGTTTGACCGTTTGCAGGGCGCCGAGCAGCTGAGCGATGTGGTGTTTGTCGATCAGTCACCCATCGGTAAAACGGCGCGATCAAACCCCGTGAGCTATGTGGGCGCTTGGGATGCCATTCGTGAGATTTTTGCCACCGCCCCCTTGTCCAAACAGCGCGGCTACACCGCTTCCAAATTCAGCGCCAACAGCGGCGATGGCCGTTGCCCCACCTGCGGCGGCTCGGGTTTTGAGCACGTAGAAATGCAGTTCTTGAGCGACGTGTACCTGCGCTGCCCCGACTGCGACGGCAAGCGCTACCGCCCCGAAATTCTGGAAATCACGATTGAAAGAAGCATGGGGTCAGCCCCAGTTTCTTGCTCTTTGAACGTCGCCGATGTCTTAAACCTCACCGTCAGCGAAGCCTGCCAACTGTTTGCCAACGACCGCGACGTGATCCGGGCCTTGCAACCGATCGTGGACGTTGGCTTGGAGTACGTCAAACTTGGCCAGCCCGTGCCCACCTTGTCAGGCGGCGAGGCGCAGCGCCTCAAGCTAGCCGGTTTTCTGGCCGATGCCGCCAAAAGCACCACTGCCAGCCGACAAGCCACAGCCAAGCGCGGCACCTTGTTCATGTTTGACGAGCCCACCACGGGCCTGCATTTTGAAGACATCGCCAAACTCATGCAGGCCATGCGCAAACTGCAAGACGCAGGGCACTCCCTGGTCGTGATTGAGCACAACCTCGACGTCATTCGCGCCAGCGATTGGCTGATTGACCTCGGCCCTGAAGGCGGCGACGCCGGTGGCTGGGTGGTGGCCTTCGGCACGCCAGACGACGTGCGCCAGCACCCCACCTCCCACACCGGCCAAGCCTTGCGCGACTACGCCGCCTCCATGGGTACAGGCTCCTTGGTCGCCGAGGCGCGGCCCCCGTATTTGGCTGGCAGCGCCTTGGCCGCAGCCAAGGCGGCGCATGAAGCGAGGATTGGGGGTCAGCAGAATGGGGGTCAGATCCCAATTCAGGACAAGCTTGTTTCCGGCGACAAAGAATCAAGAACGAAATTGGGCTCTGACCCCCATTCCGCTCTTGCCGGAGAAAACACCCAAGACAAATTCATCCCCCAAGAAAACGCCATCCAGATCATCAACGCCCGCGAGCACAACCTCAAATCCTTGAGCGTCAACATCCCGCGCGGCAAGTTCACCGTGGTCACCGGGGTGTCCGGCTCCGGTAAATCAACCTTGGCGTTTGATATTTTGTTCAACGAAGGCCAGCGCCGCTATCTGGAGTCGCTCAACGCCTACGCCCGTTCCATCGTGCAACCCGCAGGCCGCCCAGAGGTCGATGCGGTGTACGGCATTCCGCCCACGGTCGCCATCGAGCAGCGCTTGTCCAGGGGAGGGCGTAAATCAACCGTGGGCACCACCACCGAGGTGTGGCATTTCTTGCGCTTGTTGTACGTCAAACTGGGCACGCAGCATTGCATTTTTGATGGCACGCCCGTGGCACCGCAAACGCCGGACAGCATTGCCGCGCAGTTGCTCAAAACCTTCCGCGGCCAGCACATTGGTTTGCTCGCGCCCTTGGTGATGAACCGCAAGGGCGTTTACACCGAGTTGGCCGATTGGGCGCGCCCCAAGGGCTTTACGCATTTGCGGGTGGACGGCAACTTTTTGCCCACCACCAACTTCCCCCGCATCGACCGTTTTAAAGAGCACACCATTGAGCTGCCGGTGCTGAGTCTGGATGTGAAGCCTGAGAACGAAGCCCTGCTGCGCCAGGCTTTGGCCGAGGCGCTGACGCACGGCAAAGGCGTGCTGCATGTGTTGAGCGATTTGAGTGGTCTGCAGGCCTTGATGGAGAGTGGCACGCCCACTGCGGGCTTGGGCACTTTGAGTGTGTTTTCTACCAAGCGTGCCTGCCCGGTGTGCAGCACAAGTTACGCTGAGCTGGACCCGCGCTTGTTCTCTTACAACAGCAAGCACGGTTGGTGCCCGGATTGTGTGGGCACTGGGGTGAAGCTGACGGGTGATCAGCGCCGGGTGTTTGATGATTCGGTGCGCGATGACGAGACCAAGGGCCGTGAGCAGACCTTTGCCGAGCCGGATGTGGACGACCTGCTGGAGACGGCGTGCCCTAGTTGCCACGGGACGCGGCTCAACGAGAGTGCCCGTGCGGTGAAGTTTGGCTTGCAAGTGGCCAGCAGCGCCAAGGCAGGCAAGGGTGCGCAGGACGCTGTTGAGGGTATTGGCATTGCCGAGCTGGCCCGCATGAGCGTCACCGCTATTCGGCAATGGGTGGAAACTTTGCAGGTCAAGGGTCGCCTAAGCCAGCGTGAGACTGATATTGCGCGTGATTTGGTGCCTGAGATCAAGAGCCGGTTGGAGTTTTTGGAGCAGGTCGGTTTGGGTTATCTCACGCTGGACCGGGGTGCGCCCACTTTGAGTGGCGGTGAGGCGCAGCGCATTCGATTGGCGGCGCAGTTGGGCAGCAATTTGCAGGGGGTGTGCTATGTGTTGGACGAGCCGACGATTGGCTTGCATGCGCGTGACAACCAGATTTTGTTGAACGCGTTGCAGTCTCTGAGTGACAAGGGGAACACGCTGGTGGTGGTGGAGCACGACGAGG
>CAIMHL010000186.1 GCA_903840825.1 uncultured beta proteobacterium | reverse complement strand
GTCGCATCAGCGTCCAGCAGCGCCACGCTAGCGCCATCAAACAGGGTTTCAGTTTGCTGTTGCAGGTGCGCAATGCCTTGGCGCACACTACCCAGTTGTTCACGGTTTACCAACGCGCCCATGCGCACGGCTTCGTTGCGCGGGTTGCCCACGGTGGTTTTGGCCAAGCGTGCTGACAGGGCCGCCGCTACAGCGCTGTACGCCGCCTCGGGTACAAATATGCGCCGAATGGCGGTGCATTTTTGACCGGATTTAACGGTCATTTCTCGCGCCACTTCTTTTATTAGCAACTCAAACGCCTCGGTGCCGGGTGCGGCGTCGGGCACCAGCACGGCGGAGTTGAGGCTGTCGGCCTCGATGTTGACACGCACCGAGCGCTGGGTGATGGCCGGGTGCGAGCGAATCACGGCGGCGGTCTCAGCCGAGCCTGTGAAAGACATCACGTCAAAGGGCTGCAAGGCGTCCATCAAACCAGCCGAGCTGCCGCACACGATGGACAATGCGCCGGGCGGAAAAATACCGGCGTCCACCACGTCTTTGACCATGCGCTGCGTGAGCCAGGCCGTGGCGGTGGCAGGTTTGACGATGACAGGCACACCCGAGAGCAAGGCGGGGGCCGCTTTTTCCCACAAGCCCCACGACGGAAAATTGAAGGCATTGATAAAGAGGGCCACACCACGCGTGGGCGCTTGCACATGCTGCGATTGGAACAGGGGGTCTTTGCCCAAACGTGCCGCTTCGCCATCTTGCAAATGACGGCGCTCGCCCAGGGTTTCACCCAGCTTGGCGTAGGTGGAAAGCGTGAAGATGCCGCCGTCAACGTCCACTGCAGTGTCGTTTTTAACCGTACCGCTGTTGGCGGTGGCGATCTCGTAGTACGCATCGCGGTTGGCTTGCAGTACCTTCACGGTAGCGGCCAGCATGGTGGCGCGTTGAGCGTAGGTCAAGGCGCGCAGGGCCGCCCCGCCCTCATTGCGGGCAAAGGCAAATCCAGCCTCCAGGTCAAGGCCGGTGGCATCAACACGGGCCAACTCGGTGCCCAGCACGGGGTCGAGCAAGGGGGTGCCGGTGCCCGTGCCAATCTGCCAAGTGCCGCTGATGTAGTTTGAAAGAAGTGTTGTCATGGGTTGTGGCGCTTGGTTAATAGTGGGGACCAAAGTTGGCTAAATTAAAGGGAAGGGCGTCTCAAAGGCGCCCGAAGCAGCAACATTTTTCTTGCACTTCCTCTCAATATGAATTATTGTGCAGGCTCGAACGATAAAGTTTCAACCACACCATGTCAAGCACTATATTGCATATATCAGGGTTATCCCCTAGCCGCATGGAGGACGAAGTCGCGCCTCCCCCCTCTAACGAGTTGCTGGGTTCCAGCGTCTCCAGCACTGAGAGAAATCCCTATTTAGCGGCCTTAGGCGACCGCGTGCGGGCCTTGCGCTCGCGTCGTGGCATGACGCGCAAGGCACTGGCCCTGCATGCCAATATTTCAGAGCGGCATCTGGCCAACCTGGAATATGGCATGGGCAATGCATCTATTTTGGTGCTGGTGCAGGTAGCAGGCGCCTTGCAGTGCCCTTTGGGGGAGCTCATTGGCGACATCACCACGTCTTCCCCGGAGTGGTTGCTGATTCGGGAGTTGCTGGAGCAGCGCGACGAGGCTACTTTGCAGCGGGTGCGCGTGGCCATTGGCGAAATGCTGGG
>CAIMHL010000185.1 GCA_903840825.1 uncultured beta proteobacterium | reverse complement strand
GCTTTTCGCCACGCGATGGCAATGGCAACCCAATTGCCAACCGGGTCGAACCCGGCAAACGGCCTCGCTCATCGATGGCGCCAACCATGGTCTTCGACAAAGCCACGGGTGAGTTGCTCATCAGTGCTGGCAGCCCCGGAGGCGCATTGATCATCCATTTTGTTAGCAAAACAATCTACGGACTGCTCAACTGGGGCTTGACGCCACAGGAGTCCATCGCGCTGCCAAACTTTGCCTCGCTCAACGGCCCCACAGTGCTGGAAGAAGAACGTTTCCCAGCCGCTACGCTGGAGGCCTTGAATGCGCGTGGACACGAGGTTCGCGAGGCCAATATGACCAGCGGTCTGCAAGCCATGGCCAGGACCCAAGCAGAGGGCCAACCCTCCTGGTTGGGAGGCGCCGACCCGCGCCGTGAAGGCCTGGTCTTGGGTGACTGAGGCGAAAAAACAAGCGCAGCAGCGGTGGCCATACCCCAGACCTTCATCCAGGAACTGTTGGCACGCGCCGACTTGGTAGACATCGTTGGACGGTATGTGCAACTAAAAAAGGGCGGCGCGAATTTCATGGGGCTGTGCCCCTTTCACGGTGAGAAATCGCCATCTTTTTCAGTCAGTCCGGCCAAGCAGTTCTACCATTGTTTTGGCTGTGGAAAAAATGGCAACGCCATCGGCTTCTTGATGGAGCATGCTGGCATGAGCTTTGTTGAAGCGGTGTCGGATTTGGCCCAGCAATACGGCATGCAGGTGCCCGAAGACGACGGCAGCCCGCAGGATAGGGCCCGCGCGGCTGAGCAGCGGCAACGCCAGACGACGCTTACCGACGTGCTAAAAAAAGCTGGGGAAGCCTACAAAAAGCAGCTTAAACAATCCGCCAAGGCAGTCGACTACCTGAAGGGGCGTGGCTTGTCTGGCGCTATTGCCCAGCAGTTCGGGCTGGGCTATGCAAGCGAGGGCTGGCGCACACTGGCTGGTGTTTTTCCGAACTATGACGACCCGCTGCTTGTTGAGAGCGGCCTGGTGATTCTTCACAACGAAGAAGGGGCCGAAGAGAAGCGCTATGACCGCTTTCGCGACCGCGTCATGTTCCCCATCCACAACGTCAAGGGCGAGTGCATTGGCTTTGGCGGTCGGGTGTTGGGCGATGAAAAACCCAAATACCTGAACTCACCAGAAACACCGGTGTTCAGCAAAGGACGGGAGCTCTATGGCCTGTTTGAAGCCCGTGGCTCGCTGCGCGAGGCCGGTTATGCGCTGGTTACCGAGGGCTATATGGACGTCGTCGCCTTGGCGCAATTTGGTTTTGCGCAAGCCGTGGCAACGCTGGGCACAGCTTGCACGCCCGTGCATGTACAAAAACTGCTGCGGCAGACCGACCATGTGATTTTTAGTTTTGACGGAGACAAAGCCGGTCAGCGTGCCGCGCGCCGTGCACTCGAGGCGTGCCTGCCGCATGCGTCTGATAACAAGACATTAAAATTTTTATTTCTGCCCGCTGAGCACGACCCCGATAGTTACATTCGTCAATTTGGCACGGAGGCGTTTGAAAAGATGGTGCATGACGCGATGCCGTTGTCGCAGTTTTTACTGAACGAAGTCAGCAGCCCCCAAGATCTGACGACGGCCGAGGGGCGGGCGCGTGCGTCGGCTCTCTCTCAAAGGCGGAAAGAGAGACAGGCGCGGGAGCAGCACGAAAGTTGGGCGCGGCCCGAAGTTGACAGAAAGCGTCTGTGCGTGTACCCGGGCGTTGTGATGGGCCGGGGC
>CAIMHL010000184.1 GCA_903840825.1 uncultured beta proteobacterium | reverse complement strand
CGGCCGCTCCACCGCCGGCGCCATTCTTGCGCTTGGCTATCGCCAGCGCGCAGTCATTCTGGATGGCAACGTCAAACGTGTGTTGACGCGCGTGCACTGCGTTGAAGGCTGGCCCGACCAGCCGAAGGTGCAGAAGGAATTGTGGGAACTGGCCGAAAAATACACTCCGGAAGTACGCTGCGCCGACTATACACAGGCCATCATGGATCTTGGCGCCACTCTGTGTGCGCGCAGCAAACCGGCCTGCGGCTTGTGCCCGCTGCAAACCCGCTGTGAAGCCAACCGCCAGCAGCGCACCAGCGAGTTCCCTTCCCGCAAGCCAACCAGGGCTTTGCCGGTGAAAACCACCTTCATGCTGATGTACTTCGATCAGGCACAGCGGCGGGTGCTGCTGGAAAAGCGCCCGTCGCAAGGCATTTGGGGCGGGCTGTGGAGTTTTCCCGAAACCGCTGCGCTGGACAGCCACGCGCCCGAGCTGACGCTGGACGGCCTGCGCGATGCGCGCTCACCGCAATTGTGGAATTCAGTACGCCACACCTTCAGTCACTTCCACCTCGACATCACACCGGTGTTGTTGCCATTGGAATCGACCTATGTGCGCGTCATGGAGGCTGACCGCTTCCATTGGTATCCTGTACACGAGCCCTCAGCAGTGGGCTTGGCCGCACCGGTCAAGAAACTGCTGGAACTGCTGGCACATGAGATGCCGGCACACGCCCGCTGACAGCCACGGAGTCTGCATGCCCGCCAAAGTGTTTTGCCGCAAGTACCAACAAGAACTGGAAGGCATGGTGAGTGCGCCCTTTCCGGGGCCCAAGGGGCTCGATATCTTCAACCACGTATCAATCAAGGCCTGGCAGGATTGGCAGGCCCATCAAGTGCGGTTGATCAACGAGAAACAACTGAGCATGATCAATGCCGAGCATCGCAAGTTCCTGCAGCAGGAGATGGACAAATTTCTCAGCAATCAGGATTTTGAAATGGCCAGCGGATATGTGCCCAGCAAGCCCGCATAAGGCATAATTGCAGGGTAATTCCTTGCTTGACCGCCAAGCGTGGCGCGGGTTTAATACGCGCCTTCCCGCATGCGCCCAGATAGCTCAGTAGGTAGAGCAAGGGATTGAAAATCCCTGTGTCCGTGGTTCGATTCCGCGTCTGGGCACCATTTTTCGATCAAGATCAAGCACTTATGATTTTGGTCTCTCGTCGAAAGTCATAGCACACCTGTAGCACACCTTTGCCAAGCGCAAGGGTGGCGCTATAGTGCTGTTCATGCTCCCAAAAAGCGTCAATTTGCTCCCCAACAAAGTCACCATTTATCTGCGTGATCGCAGCGCGAAATGGCAAGCTAGGGTTCGTCTAAAAACAGGCGAATGGTATCGGATCTCAACGGGTACAAGAGACGAAGCTGAGGCTCGTGAAGCTGCCCTCAAGTTCTACTACACCGCAGACTACAAAGAGCAAAACAAGCTGCCCCAAAGTACCCGCAAGTTTGCTGCCGTTGCTCAGTATGCGATTACACGGATGGCAGATGAGCTAGACGAAGAATCAGGCAAAGTCGTTTACAAGCACTATATCGCTGTCATCAAAAACTACTTGATCCCCTTCTTTGGCAAGACAGACATTGCCAACATTGGCGTGAATGATCTCAAAGACTTTAACGAGTGGCGTGACAAGACCATTGCCGAGCAGAACTGGTTGAGCGCAGTTCAAGCAGCCAAGAATCGCGCTACCAACACCGAGCAGCTTAAAGCTGCTAAAGAGATCAAGAAAAAGCCCTTCAAAGCCGCCCAAAGCACGATCAACACCCACAACTCGGCACTGAACCGAGTATTCGACGAAGCTCTTTTGCGTGGGTGGATTACTTCATCCATCAAGCCCGTTTTACTGAACAAGGGCGTTAAAGCTGAATCGCGTGGCGCATTTACTCCCGAAGAATATAAGGATATTTACACTAAACTTAGAGCATGGTCCAAGTCAGGCAGAACTGACGACACCAAAGAACTCAGACAAGTCTTGCGCGAGTATGTGTTGATCTTGGCAAACACAGGCATCAGACACGGCACTGAAGCAGCAAACTTAAAGTGGAAGCATATTGCTTGGTTTAGTGATGGCAGAAACGAGCGATACTTGACCTTTAATGTCGACGGCAAACGCGGCAAGCGCGAGTTGGTCGCTAGAGACAGCACCACTGATTATCTAGATCGCTTACGCAAGCTCAATCCCCATTTATCCACATACGAAACTTTAGATTCCGTGATCGCCGCGAAGCTGGATGAATATGTGCTGGTTGGCAGAACAGGCAAAGTGATCTTAACGAATTCGCTGGCAGCGTCGTTCAGACAGTTTCTCAACGAAACTGGTTTGTTGATGGGCGCAGACGACAAACCCAGATCGCTGTACAGCTTGCGTCATACCTACGCTACCTTCGCTTTAGCTGATGGCAGAAACATTCACAAGCTCGCGGTACAGATGGGTACTTCTGTGGGCATGTTGGAAAAGTACTACAGCAAGGTTTCGGCTCGCTTGAATGCGAAAGAACATGCGG
>CAIMHL010000183.1 GCA_903840825.1 uncultured beta proteobacterium | reverse complement strand
GCTTTGCGGGGATAATGATTTTTCGCAAGCTGATGCCAATTTCTCATCATGTTTTACTTGGCATCACAAAATATATTTATTTAAATAAAAATTGTTTTATTCATTTTTCAAAAAACTTAATTAAAAGAATGATGACTAAAATATTTTTTCCCTTGTCGCTGTGCTTGGCGGGATTGGCAGCCGCTCAAGCTTCAACTGTCACCAGCGAGCTTGATTACCTAGGTGACATGCCCATAGTCCTGTCTGTTTCGCGTTTGCCGCAAAGGCTGGACGAGACGCCGGGCGCGGTCACCGTACTGGACCGCGACATGATTCGCCTCTCGGGCGCACGAGATGTGGCTGATTTAATGCGCTTGGTTCCGGGTTTTCAAAGCAACTCGTCGTTTGAGCGTATCGCCCCCCAAGCCAGTTACCACGGAGCTTTCACCAGTTACTCCAACCTGCTTCAGGTATTAGTCGATGGCCGGTCGGTTTACTCCCCTTATTTTGTGGGCAGCACCGAGGCAGGCTTACAAACCGTGGCGTTGGAGGATATTGAGCGCATTGAAGTGTTGCGGGGCTCCAACTCTGCCGCCTACGGAGCGCGTGCCATGCTGGGGGTGATCAATATTGTGACGCGTCACACGGCGGATACCTTGGGCGTGGCTGTCGGTGTGGGCAATGGACAAAATGGCCTCCGCGATGCCCGTGGAAGTTTGGGTTGGGGGCAGCCCAATGCCAGTTTCAGGCTGGGCGTTGACCGCCGCGGCGACGATGGTTTGGCGGGTGCTAATGGCCACAACGAGATCAATCGTTTTAATTTTCGGGCCGATTTGCGGCCCAACGCCCAAGATGAGATGGGGCTGCGTTTTGGTGGCAAGAAGATCAGCGCTGGCAAGGGGGGCGATCCAGATCGGCCAGACGATCTAATGCGCGACCAGGCCTATGACTCTGGCTACGTTCAGTTGGACTGGAGACGCATTTTGGGGCCTGACGAAGACTTGGCCCTCCATTTTTCAAAAGGCCAAGAGACCTACGAGGAGCGATTTCCCCCCGTCATTTTTGGCGTTTGCTGCTGGAGTGTCGATGTCAGCGGTCGTTCATTCAGCGAAGCGGTGTCGATTCAGCACACCTTTCGGAAGAATTCGGCCTTGCGCGTAGTCTGGGGCGGCGAGTGGCGCAGAGAGCAAGTCAGCTCCGCAGGTCTTTACAACACCGACGCCCTGTTCACCACAAATTTCAGCCGCCTTTTTGGCAATATTGAGTGGCGACTGCACCCTGAGCTGATCTTGAACGCAGGGGCGCTGGCCGAGAAGGTGAGCTTGATGGAAGACACCCTGGCTCCCCGCGTGATGCTGAATTGGCAATTTAACGAGGGACAAACCCTGCGTGCCGGGACGTCTCATGCCTTCAGGCCGCCCAGTACGTTTGAGAAGTTTGCAAATTACCGGTACTACCTGAACGGTGTTTTGCAAGGCAACCCGGTCTTGTCAAGTGGACGTGCTTTAACTGAGCGGGTCGTATCAAGAGAGTTGGGGTATCTGGGCGCCTTCCCCCGCGCTAAGCTGAGCGTGGATGCCCGACTTTTTCACGAAAAAGTCAGCGACTTGATCATCCTGTCTCAAAAAGATTATAAAAATACCCCCAGTTTCGACATCGCAGGGCTCGAATATCAGTTGAAGTGGCAGCCTTGGGCGGGAGGGCAGTTGGTGCTGAATCAGACCTTGATTGCCAACAACGCTTTAGACGTTGACCACGCAGTGGCGGCACCCAGGCTTTCAAATTCATTCGCTTTTTTCCAAAAATTGAACGCCGGCTTAAACCTGACCCTGATGCACCAAAACAGCAGCTTGGCCGCATTGCCGGGCTACAACTCTACGGGTCAAACCACCACCACCCGGACGGATGTGCGCCTCAGTGCCCCTCTTAATTTTGGCACCCAAAAGGGCGAAGTTGCGTTGGTGGTACAAAACCTGGGCGCACCCTACGCCGACTTCTCGCCACGCTTTCAGTTCGAACGCCGCGCCTTCATCACCTTGCGGGTGGACCACTAAATCTGCCGGATGCGCGCCCAACATCGCTTAGCCGCCCTAGCGCTCTACCTGCTTTTGTGGGCTATTGGGCAGGTGCACGCCACTACTTGGGTGGTGATTGTGAGCAGCGAGCGCAGCCCAGCTTATGTGGAGGCCGCTGAAGCGCTTGTGAGCGAACTGGAGCGCCAGGGGGTGTCGCGGTTCGACATGCGGCAACAAACGGCGCTTGAGTTTAAAAATTCTGGTGCGGGCACGCCCAGGCTGTTGGTTGCGCTAGGCGCGCAAGCGGCGCAGGCGGTGGCCGCTACAAAGCCCAAGTACCCCGTTTTATGCGCGCTGATTCCCCGCAGCAGCTTTGAAGCTGTTTTACGCGAAACGGGGCAAAAGTCTTCTGATCAGCTTTCTGCTCTTTATCTTGATCAACCCTTGAGCCGCCAGCTTGAGTTGATTCGCATGGCCTTGCCAGCAGCTAAAAACCTTGGGGTCTTGTGGGGGCCCGAATCCATAGCCTCAGAAGCGCTTCTAAAAGCCCTGGCCGCAACCAAACTTTTATCAGTGGTGGACGGCAACGTCAGCGGCGAGAAATTTTTATTTCCGCAGCTCAAAAAAGTACTGGCTGAGGCAGACGTGCTTTTGGCGCTGGCGGATCAGCAGGTTTTTAACGCGCAGACCATCCAGAATATTTTGTTGTCCTCATTTCGGGCCCGGGTTCCCTTGGTAGGCTTTTCTCCCGCATATGTTCGCGCGGGAGCGCTGCTTGCTGTCTTTAGCACGCCTGAGCAAATTGGCCGCCAGTCGGCAGCGCTTGCCAAAGATGTTTTGCTGGGCAGAAGCTTGCCGGCCACGCCCCTTTACCCGGGTAGTTTCAGCGTGATGGTTAATGACCATGTGGCTCGCTCATTGGGGCTAAGTCTGGATGCGTCCATTTTGACGGATCGATTGAAAAGCACGGAGAGCACCAAATGAAGCCGCTCTCAATTCTCACGCGCATGCTGCTGGCGGTGTTGCTCCCGGTCTTGCTGATTTCAGGCCTGCTGACCGCTGTTTTTCTGACGGCGCGCATGGGCGACATGGACAAGGCCTACCATCAGAAGTCCCAGGCCTTGATCCGTCAGTTGGCCGTGTCTAGTGAGTATGGATTGTTCTCGGCCAACGTCGTTCAACTCCAGGTCTTGGTCAATGCGGCCATGCAGGAGTCTGACGTGGTCTCGGTCACTATTCTGGACGACCGGGGCTTGACGCTATTGACGGCGGGGCAGAGTCGTCTTACCCACTTCCCACTCTTGGGCTATGCCCCCAGTGCCACTTTTGATACACGCAGAGGCGTTGACTTGTTGGTGCAACCGGTGTTTCCAAGCGCCGTGCAACTGGACGATCTACTGGGGACAAGCCTGTCTGGCGTGGCCCTGAAGCCGGCACTTTTGGGCCATATTCTGGTGGAGTTTTCCCAGGAGGCCTTGTTGGTGCGTGAGCGGGAAGTTTGGGTGCTGGGACTGTTTGTTTTGGCACTGGGCCTAGTGCTTGCCGGCTTTTTGGCTTTCAAGTTGGGCCAGGGTGTCATGGTCCCCATTTTTAGCGTCTCAGAATTGATCAAGCGGATTGGGCTGGGTGATTTTTCGACCCGCAATCCCCTCTTGCCCAATGACCCCTTGCGGGAGTTGCAGATCGTGCTCAATCACACGGCCGAACGCTTGGCCACGAGCCGCGACGATCTGGAGCAGCGTATCAGGATGGCGACGGAGGCTTTGCGTGAGAAAAAGGAAGAAGCTGAGACTGCTACGCTCTCCAAGTCACGGTTCTTGGCAGCGGCCAGCCACGATTTAAGACAACCCACGCACGCTTTGGGGATGTTTGTGGCACGGCTGGCGCAACTCCCACACGACCCACAAACCACAGGTCTCATCAGATATCTGGAGAGTTCCGTGCACGCCATGCAGGATTTACTCGATGGCTTGCTCGATATCTCCCGGCTCGACGCCCATGCAGTGCCTGTGCGCTTAAGCTCCTTTCCCATCGAAGATATTTTCGAGAAGTTGCGCGCTAGCTTTGTCTTGAACGCGCAGGAACAAAAATTGACTTTTCATGTGCGTCCAAGCAAGGTTTGGGTGCAAAGTGATGCGGGTTTGCTGCACCGGGTGTTGATCAATCTGGTCGACAACGCCCTGCGCTACACCCAAATGGGGGGTGTGGTGGTGGCGTGCCGTCTGCTCCCGGGCGGTGAAAAAATAAGGTTAGAAGTATGGGACAGTGGGCAGGGTATCGCGCCAGAGCACCACCAGGCCGTATTTACCGAGTTTTTCCAGGTCGGCAATGCAGAGCGCAACCGCACCCAGGGTTTGGGTTTGGGGCTGAACATCGTCAAGCGGACCCTGAAGCTTTTGGACCATCCGCTGGCTTTGTGCTCGCATTTGGGGCAGGGCACCCGGTTTTCTTTTGAGTTGCCGACCGCATCGCCAGACCTTGCCCGTTTGACCCCGCAGGAGGTGACTGCACCTGCCCGTGAGTTTGAAGGCCGCCAAGTGCTGCTCATTGAGGATGATGTTCTGGCTTTAGCGGCGCTGGAGAGTTTGCTGGCATCGTGGGGGTGCGAGTTGCGCTGCGCGGTAGGCGCGGTGCAAGCCCTGGCCCACCTTGGTCGGGGTTGGGTGCCTGAGCTCATCATCAGCGACTACCGACTCCCTGAAGGGGCCAACGGCATTGACACCATCGCCCAAGTGCGCGCACAGGTAGGAGGTGACCTGCCCGCTTGTCTGATGAGTGGGGACATGAATCTGGACTTGAGCGAAGCCTCTAAAGCGGCCCAGCTGACCTTGCTGCACAAGCCAGTGCGCCCGGCCAAGTTACGCAGTCTGGTGCGCCATTTGCTCAATGACGTGGAGACGAACTAAAACATGAGTCCTGATTTGTTGTAACCCTGGTCGGTGGCCGCAATGACCGCCTGTACGCGGGTTTTGACCCCGAAGTGCCGAAGTACCGCCGTGACATGGTTCTTGGTGGTTTCAGCCGACAAGTTCAAAACGCGGCTGATTTCTTTGTTGGCCAAGCCGTCCATCAGCAGCTGCAAAACCTCCTCCTGGCGCGTGGTCAAGGGCAATGAGGGCTCCTCATCGCTGGGTTGGCCTTGCGGGGGCGCGGTCATGCTGAGCAGTAATTCGGTGGGGGTATAGACCTCGCCGGCCAGTACCAGCTTGAGTGCGCTGAGTAGCTCTGTACTAACCCCCGATTTGGCGATGAAGCCGGCCGCACCGCTTTTCATCACTTTTCGTACGATTTGCAAGTTGTACGAGCCCGACAAAATAACGATGGGGAGTTCAGGGTGCGATTTGCCCAGCACGCCCAGCGCAGCCAGGCCGTTCATATCGGGCAGATGGAAGTCGAGCAACACCAGGTCGAAGTCCGGGTGAAGGTCGGCCAATTGAAAAGCCTGGGTACAGTCGGCCGCCTGCAGCACTTCGACCTCGTCATCCAGCCCTTTCAGGACTTGACACAAGCCTTCACGCACCAAAGCGTGGTCATCGACCACAAGAATTTTTACCATAGTTACCCGTTTGCTTTCATGGGGTGATAGCCCCGAACAGCACCCCCATTTAATTTTCGGGATGACCCGCAATTTAGAATGTGGAGATGTTTGTTCACCTTCGTCTCCACACTGAATTTTCCGTCGTTGACGGCACTAACCGTATCGATGATATCGTCAAGTGCGCGGCCTCTGACGGTCAGCCCGCCCTGGCTATTACAGATTTAAGCAATCTGTTTGGAACCATCAAATTTTACAAAGAAGCGCGCAAACGGGGTGTCAAACCGCTGATTGGTACCGAAATTTGGCTGGAAGGTTTGGGCAAAGACGCCGCAGCCTTGTCGCGTGTGGTGTTGCTGGTGCAAAGCACGCAGGGATACCTTAATTTGTCTGAGCTGCTGGCCCGTGCCTGGACGCAGCAAGGCAGCAAGCCGCAAGCCTCGGTCAAGCTGGCTTGGCTTATGGAGCTCAACGAAGGTTTGCTGGCTTTGTCCGGTGCGCAGGCCGGTCCGGTGGGGCAAGCGCTGGTGCAAGGTGATGAGGCGCGGGCTTTTGACGTGGCCTTGCAGTTAAGCGGCATTTTTGTGCACCGTTTTTACCTGGAGTTGCAGCGCGCAGGCCGGGTGGACGATGAAGCGCATGTGGTGGCTGCGGTGCAGTTGGCGGCCCGCATGGGCTTGCCAGTGGTGGCCACGCACCCGGTCCAATTTACAGAGTTTGAGGACTACGAGGCCCACGAGGCCCGCGTGTGCATTGCCGAGGGCGAGATTTTGGGCAACCAGCGCCGCGTGCGCAAGTTCACCCGCGAGCAGTATTTCAAATCATCGGCCCAAATGCAGGCGCTGTTTGCCGATATCCCATCCGCGCTGGCCAACACGCTTGAAATTGCCAAACGCTGCAATTTGACCCTGGTACTCAACAAGCCGCAGTTGCCCGAATTCCCCACGCCCTTGGTGGACGGCCAGCACATGACGCCCGAGGAATACTTTCGCTACACCTCGCACGAAGGCTTGAAGGAGCGGCTGATTCACCTGTATCCGGATGAAGCCAAACGCGAGCTTGAGCGCCCGCGCTATGTGGAGCGTCTGGAGTTTGAGATTGGCACCATCTTAAAAATGGGCTTTCCGGGTTACTTTTTGATCGTGGGCGACTTCATCAACTGGGCAAAAAACAATGGCTGCCCGGTGGGGCCAGGTCGGGGATCGGGGGCGGGTTCGCTGGTGGCGTATTCGATGAAGATTACGGATTTGGACCCGCTGCAGTACAACCTGCTGTTTGAGCGGTTTTTGAACCCCGAGCGGGTTTCCATGCCCGACTTTGACATCGACTTTTGCCAAACCAACCGCAATTTGGTGATTGACTACGTCAAAGACAAATACGGTAAAAACGCCGTGAGTCAGATTGTGACGTTTGGCACCATGGCGGCGCGTGCCGCCGTGCGGGATGTGGGCCGCGTGCTGGACATGAGCTACACCTTTTGTGACGGCATCAGCAAGCTCATCCCCAACAAACCCGGTGTGAGCGTGAGCCTGCAACTGCCCCCGGCGGACCGCAAAAAAGACGATAAAACGGTTTACGCCACCGACGAGCCCATTTTGGCCGAGCGCGAAGGCAAAGAGGAAGACGTCAAAACCCTGCTGGAGTTGGCCCGCAAGCTCGAGGGCATGACCCGCAATGTGGGCATGCACGCTGGGGGCGTGTTGATTGCGCCTGGCAAACTGACCGACTTTTGCCCGCTGTACCAGCAACCTGGCAGTGAGTCGGCGGTGAGTCAGTATGACAAGAACGACGTGGAGGCGATTGGCCTGGTGAAGTTCGACTTTTTGGGCTTGGCCACGCTCACCATTTTGGAGATTGCGCGCCAGTTCATCATCAAGCGACACCAGGGGCAGGAAGATTTTGCCTACGAGAACCTGCCGCTGGATGATGCGCGGGTGTACCGCTTGTTCAGCGAGGGCAAGACCGAGGCGGTGTTTCAGTTTGAGTCGCGCGGCATGCAGGGCATGCTGAAAGACGCCAAGCCTACGCGCCTGGAAGACCTGATTGCCTTGAACGCGCTGTACCGCCCCGGCCCGATGGACCTGATCCCCAGCTTTGTGGCCCGTAAGCACGGACGCGAGGTGGTGGAATATCCGCACCCGCTGGTGGCCAACATGCTGTCCGAGACCTACGGCATCATGGTGTACCAAGAGCAGGTGATGCAGACGGCTCAGATTTTGGGCGGCTACTCATTGGGCGGCGCGGACATGCTGCGCCGCGCCATGGGTAAAAAAGACGCCGACGAGATGGCCAAGCACCGCCAGATTTTCCGCGATGGCGCGCTCAAGAACGAGATCAATGAGGCCAAGGCCGACGAGATTTTTGACTTGATGGAGAAGTTTGCCGGCTACGGCTTCAACAAGTCACACGCGGCTGCTTACTCGCTGTTGGCGTACCACACCGGTTGGCTCAAGGTGCATTACACCGCCGAGTTTTTCTGCGCCAACATGACGGTGGAGATGGACGACACCGACAAGTTGAAAGTGCTGTTTGAAGACGCCCTGAAGATGGGTCTGACCTTTGAGCCGCCAGATGTGAACCGGGGCGTGAGCCGCTTCGAGCCGATCTCGGACAAGCAAATTCGCTACGGCCTGAGCGCCATCAAGGGCACAGGCCAGCAGGCTGTAGAGGCGATTGTGGCGGCACGCGAAGGGCGTGGGAGTGGGCCCTCGGGCGACACGGTGGGGCCGTTCAAGAGTTTGTTTGATTTTTGCGTGCGGGTAGACCGCAGCAAGATGAACAAGCGCACGGTGGAGGCCTTGATCAAAGCCGGTGCGTTTGATGCGATTCAACTCAACCGGGCATCTCTGTTGGCCTCGGTGGAGCGGGCGTTTGACTTTGGTGCGGCAGCCGTGGCCAACGCCAACCAGGGCGGCCTGTTTGACATGGGCGGCGACGACGACCACGGCTCCAGCACGCAAGAGCCTGAGCTGGTGGATGCTATGCCTTGGGGCATCAAAGAGCGTCTGGTTTATGAGAAAACAGCGGTGGGCTTCTACTTGTCAGGCCACTTGTTTGATGAGGTGGTGCTGGAGGTGCGCCGCTTTGCCAAGCGCCAGATCGACGATTTGATTGATACCCGCGAGCCGCAGTTGCTGGCCGGCATCATCACCGACTTTAGGGTGATCAACGGGCAGCGCGGCAAGTTGGCGCTGTTCAAGCTAGACGACAAAACTGGCGTCATTGAAGCCCGGGCTGACGAGGCGCTGATCAACGCGCACAAAAACTTGCTCAAAGACGATGAGTTGGTGATTGTGATGGGCAAGCAGCAACTGGACCGTTTTTCGGGCGGGCTGCAACTGACCGTGACCCAGATCTGGGACCTCGATCAAGCGCGCTGCCGCTTTGGCAAGTACCTGCGCGTGGTGGTGGGCTCGGGGGAGAGCCGCAAATTGCCGGATGTGGCGCGCATGGTCAAAGAGTTTCCGGCTCAGCGTGAGGAGTCCGAGCAGGGCGACTTGCTGCGCGGTTTGTCGGTGCGTTTGGCGCTGGCTATCAAAGGGGCCGAGGGCGCTGCAGCGGCTGAGTTGCAGCTGGGGGAAGGTGCCAAATTTTTCCCCAGCAATGAAGCCCTGGCCGCTTGGCGGGTGCAGGCCGAGCAAGGCCAGGCCTCTATAGTTTATGAGTGAAATAGAGCTCTAGAGCCCTATTTACATGCTTAACCAGCTATTAAGTTAATAGCTTAGTCTTTGGGCCTGAAGCTGATGATCAGTGTGCTTGGCACGCGGCCATCGGTGTCTTTAGGCAAGGCGTCGGTTTTGTCGATGGCTTTCAGGACCGCATCGTCCCAGATTTTGACTCCGCTAGTTTTAAGCAACTTGCGGCTGATGATGGTGCCGTCAGGCGCTGTTCGAACCTCGATTTCAGCCATCGGGTTGCCTGCGATGTCGCCGGGTGTTTCAATATTTGGTTTGATACGGGCGCGCAGTTTGCCAGCATAACTGGGTGATGGCCCGGTCGCCTGCAGGGCAGTGCCCTTGGCCTCGGCGCCTCCCGTGGCACCGGCCAGCCCGGCGATGCGTTTGAGGTTGGCTTCGCGCTGGATTTCAATCTTTTGGTTGTCCAACTGTTCTTGCTCATCCTTCAGCGCTTCTTTGCGCTTGGCCTCAAGGGCGCTCTTTTTCTTCGCCTCTAGCAGGGCTTTTTCTTTGTTGAGCTGGTCTTGTTTGAGTTTGTCTTGTTTCGCTTGCTTGAGCTTTTCGACCTTCTCGGCCTTTTCAAGTTTCAATTGGGCCAAGCGCTGAGCGTCCAGTGCATCCTGCTTTTCTTTTTTGAGCCGCAGTTTTTCTTTGGCTAGCACAATGTCGGCCTTAGGGGCCTCGGGCTCAGCCACTGGCGCAGGTGCAGGCTTGGCAGGTTTTGGAGGCGCGGGGGGCGTTGGTGGGTCTGCCTGCAGGGGGGGCGTGGGGGCAACGGGCGGCGGCTCGACGAGTTTGGGCGCGGCCTCTTGGGGCACGGCTGACCACAGCTCGGCCTCAGCCGATGCCGTCTGCGGGTTAGTTTTCCAGTTGACGCCCCAAGTCAGGGCGGCCAGCAAAAATGCGTGGGCCAGCAAGGCGATGCCGAGCCCGCGCACCAAGCCTTTGGGGGCTGGTGGCGCAAATTCAAAACGTTCGGCAGCGTGCAAAGCGGTCATCTTCAATAAGCGTCGGTGTCAGGGCCGGTGTCTCAGTCTTGGCTTAGTTGCACCGACAGGCCTACGCGCTTGATATCTGCTTTTTGAAGCGTATCCATCACCTTCACCACCGACTCGTACTTGATGTTTTTATCGGCACTGATGACGACTGCCGAGTTGGCGATGCCACTTTGGGCTTGCGCCACGGCAGAGCTGAGGGTCTTGAGGGTGATGGGGGTGGTTTTTTCGTTCACCTTCATCTCAATAGTCTCGTCTTTGGCGATCACGATCTGGATCACCTGATCAGGCTGTTTGCCCGCTTTGGCCACGCTGGGCAGGTCGATCACACTGGGGGTGATGAGGGGGGCGGTGACCATGAAGATGATCAAGAGCACCAGCATCACATCAATAAAGGGCACCATATTGATTTCATTGATGGTGCGACGTCCGCGGCCGCGGCTAACCAGAGAAGCCATGATCAATCTCCTGAATTAGTGGCCCGAGGCCGACTGGGCACCCAGATTGCGCTGCAAGATGTTGGAGAACTCTTCGGTGAAGGTTTCCAGGCGGATGGCGATGCGGTCAATGTCGCGGGCAAATCGGTTGTAGGCCACCACCGCCGGAATAGCGGCAAACAAGCCAATGGCGGTGGCCACCAACGCTTCGGCAATGCCGGGCGCCACGGAGGATAGGGTGACTTGTTGCAGGGAGGCCAAGCCCGTGAAGGCGTGCATGATGCCCCAAACCGTGCCAAACAAACCTACATAAGGGGAGACCGAGCCGACCGAAGCGAGAAAGGACAGGTTGGTCTCGATCACATCCATCTCTCGTTGAAAGCTGGCACGCATGGCACGGCGGGCGCCATCCATCAGGGTGCCGGCTTCAGTGATGCGTTTTTCGCGTAATTTTTGGTACTCGCGCATGCCGCTGGCAAAGATGCGTTCCATAGGGCCAGACTGGCGGGCATTTTTGGTGGCGGTAGCAAACAGGTCATTTAAGCTGGTGCCCGACCAAAAATCGCGCTCAAAGTCGTCATTGAGCGATTTCACGCGTTTGAGGTCAAATAGCTTGCGGAAAATAGCCGCCCAACTGGACACGGAAATAACCACCAGCAGCACCATCACGGCTTGCACCACGATGCTGGCATTGAGCACCAGATGAAGAATGGAGAGGTCTTGGTTCATGTCAGGGCTTCCAAAAGGGAGGGCGGTATTCTCGCCGGTTTGTAAGAGTGGGCATTGATCCAGCCGATACGAATAGTGGCTTCACACAACAGGGTGGTGTGCGTAGGTGTTTTCAGGAAGGCTTGCTGCCACAGGGTCATGGAGGCGCGCCCGACCTCTTGTGGCGAGGCGGTAACGATGAGTTCATCGTCCAGGCGGGCCGGTGCGAGGTAGCGCACCTGGGCGTCGCTAACCACAAACATGCCGCCCGTGGCGTCACGCAATGCTTGTTGCCCGATGCCTTTGGTGCACAGCCATTCGGTGCGGGCGCGCTCAAAAAATTTGAGGTAGTTGGCGTAAAAAACGATACCCCCGGCATCGGTGTCTTCCCAGTAGATGCGAAGCGGCCATTCAAAGGGGGCGTTTGACGGGCGCTGTGTGCTCATACCAGCAAGACTTTCAAGCGCGCAATGGCCTCAGTTAACTGCGCCATCGAACTGGCCGTAGAGAAGCGAATAAATTGGTGCGCGTTGGCGGTGCCAAAGTCGCGCCCTGGGGTAACCGCCACATGGGCCCGGTTCATGATCTCAAAAGCCAGGTCCCAGCTGTCTTTGACTTTCAGCTTTTGACAAGCTTGCGTGCAGTCAGCCCAGGCATAAAAAGCGCCGTCGGGCATCACTGGCACGGTCAGGCCCAGCGCGTTGAGTGCGGGAATAAAGTAGTCGCGGCGGGCTTTGAATTCAGCACGACGGCGCTCGTACTCGGCAATGCTGGCGTCCTCGAAGCAGGCCAGCGCCGCGTGCTGCGCGATGGTGCTGGGGCATATGAAGAGGTTTTGCGCCAGTCGCTCAATGGCAGGCACCACTGATTCAGGCACCACCATCCAGCCCAGGCGCCAGCCGGTCATGCTGAAGTATTTGCTGAAACTGTTGATGCTGATGAGGTGCTCATCGATGGCCAGCGCGGTTTGCCCAAACTGGGCGTCAAAGCTCAGGCCTAGGTAAATCTCATCCACCATCGTGATGCCGCCCTTGTGGCGCACCACGTTGTGGATGCGCTTGAGCTCATCAGGGTGAATGGAGGTGCCCGTGGGGTTGGAGGGGGAAGCGAGCAAGACGCCGCGTGTTTTTGCGTCCCATGCTGCCTCAACCTTGGCGGCTGTTAGCTGAAAGCGTTCCTCGGCAGTGGTTGGGATCAGCACCGCTTGGCCGTCTGCGGCGCTGACAAAGTGCCGGTTGCACGGGTAGCTCGGGTCGGGCATCAAGATTTCGTCACCCGACTCAATCAGCGCCAGGCACGCCAGTTGAAGGGCGGCCGAAGCGCCAGCGGTAATCACAATGCGGCTCGCAGGCACCACCGTGTTGAAGCGCTGCAGGTACCAGTGGCTGATGCGCTCACGCAGGGCCATCAAACCCAGCGCGGGCGTGTATTGGGTCAAGCCGCGGCTGACTGCCCGGTTGGCTGCTTCCTGTACCAGGGGGGGCGCGGTGAAGTCGGGCTCGCCAATGTTCAAAAAGACCATGGGAGAGTCAGTATGAGCTACTTTTTGCCCTAATGCCGCTGCCGCCTTAGCGACTTCCATGACATAAAACGGCTCAATACGTTGCGCCCGCCCCGAGATTTTCATGAACGTTTTGAGTCTCGGTCGGCGCTGACCTCTAAAGCGCGCAAGGTGGGGGCCAAGCCATTGAGTACGGCGTTGACGTATTTGTGTCCATCAGTGCCGCCAAATTCCTTGGCCATTTCTACGCATTCATTGATGACGACGCGCCAGGGAATGTCTAAGCAGTGCTTGAACTCGTACGTACCAATCCAGAGAATACTGTGTTCAACAGGGGAGATCTCAATAAACCGACGATCGAGGAAGGGTTCAATGAGGGCATCGAGTTCCCCAGCCTCAGCGGTGCAACCCTGCAGCAAGGCGTCAAAATGCAGTGAATCAGCTTTGGAAAAGCCTGCCAAGTCGCGCGTGAAGGCGTCAATATCGGCCACAGCATTTTTGCCCACGATGGTTTGGTACAGGGCTTGCAGGGCAAATTCCCGTGCCCGTGAACGCTCTGACTTGCTGCCCGCTTTGCGTGCACCGGTGCTTGTGACACCTGTGCGCGACTGGCGTGGGGGGCGGATGCCCATGGGCTTTGGTTTGAGGTCGTTCATTAGATTTCTTCCAGTAGGTTGGCCATTTCCACGGCAACGCGGGCGGCGTCGCGCCCCTTGTCGGTTTGCCGGGCGATGGCTTGTTCCATATTTTCGGTGGTGATGATCGCGTTGGCGATGGGCACTTGGGCGTCCAATGACACCCGGCTAACCCCCGCGCCTGACTCGTTGGCCACCAACTCGAAGTGGTAGGTTTCACCCCTAATAATGCAGCCCAGCGCCACCAGCGCGTCGTATTTTAATTTGGCTGCCATGGCCTGCAAGGCCATAGGCACCTCCAAAGCGCCCGGCACCAGTACCAGGTCAATGTTCTTTTCCTGCACACCCAGGGCGATCAGCTCTTGCTTGCAGGCTTGTGCCAGTGCGTTGGTGATGGGGGCGTTGAAACGGGCCTGAACGATACCGATCGTCAGTTTCTTGCCGTTCATGCGAGGGGTGTTGGCGTCAAGCTCGCCTTGGTCTGCTCCGAACATAACAATCTTTCTAATTTAAGGGGTGACGTAGCCAACCGTTTCCAGGCCGTAGCCCGTCATGCTGGGCATGCGACGGGGGTTGCCCATCAAGGTCATTTTGCTCACGCCACATTCACGCAAAATTTGCGCGCCAATGCCGTAGGTTCGCAAGTCCATCCGGCCCCGTTCCGGGCCGTGGCTGGAGCGGGCGGTGCCATCAAATTGGGCCAGTAATTGTTCGCTGCTTTCGCCGCAGTTGAGGAAAACCACCACGCCTTTGCCCTCAAGGGCCACGCGGGCTAGGCTGGCATCCAGGCTCCAGGAGTGCATGGTTCGACCCAGTTCGAGAGCATCGAATACCGACAGGGGCTCATGGACGCGGGCCAGTACGGCCTCCGAGGGTGCCCATTCACCTTTGACCAGCGCTAGGTGAACACCTTGGGCCGTTTTGTCCTTGAAGGCGTGCAAAGTAAATTCGCCATAAGCGGTGTTGATGGGCCGTGAGCCCACTTTTTCAACCAAAGATTCGACTTGGCTTCGGTAGGCGATGAGGTCGGCAATGGTGCCAATTTTGAGGCCGTGCTCGGCTGCAAACAGCTGCAGGTCGGGCAGGCGGGCCATGGTGCCGTCGTCTTTCATGATCTCGCAGATGACGGAGGCGGGTGAGCAACCCGCCATGGCGGCCAAGTCGCAGCCGGCCTCCGTGTGGCCGGCGCGAATCAACACACCGCCATCGACGGCTTGCAGGGGAAATATATGGCCGGGCTGCACTAAATCGTCGGGTTTGGCATTTTTAGCCACCGCCGCTTCTACGGTGCGGGCTCGGTCAGCGGCAGAAATACCGGTGGTGACGCCCTCTGCCGCCTCGATGGAGACCGTGAAGGCAGTGCCTTTTTTGTCGCCATTGCGCACGGTCATGGGGGGGAGTTGCAGCAGTTGGCAGCGTTCACGGGTCAGGGTGAGGCAGATCAGGCCGCGACCAAAACGGGCCATGAAGTTGATGGCGTCAGCCGTGACGTGGTCTGCAGCAAGGACCAGATCGCCCTCGTTTTCGCGGTCTTCTTCGTCAACCAGAATCACGATGCGTCCGGCACGCATGTCGGCCACGATGTCTTCAACTGGAGAAATGGCCACAGGGGTAAGCGCGTTCATGCAAATGACTTTCAGTGAATTGGGTTTTATGGCGAAGGGGTAGCGGCTTTATTCAGCCAGCTTGCCGACTTGCTGTGGATCAGATTTGAGCATTCGTTCCACATAGCGGGCAATCAGGTCAATCTCCAGGTTGACAGGGTCTCCCAGCTTCAAGGTGCCAAGTGCGGTGTTTTCTACCGTGTGGGGAATCAGGTTGATGCGCATCTCACACCCCAATTCTTGATCTTCAATGCTGTTGACGGTGAGGCTGACACCGTTGATGGTGATGGAGCCTTTGTAGGCCAGGTATTTGGCCAGGGTTTTAGGCGCCATTACATTCAGGCCCCAGCTTTCGCCCACTTGCTCAAAGTAGGTCACAAAGCCGACGCCATCCACATGGCCGGAGACGATGTGTCCGCCTAGGCGGTCATGGGCGCGCAGAGCTTTTTCCAGGTTGATGACGCCCAGCTCGGTGAGCCCCGCCGTCTTGTCCAGCGATTCAGCAGAGACGTCTACCGTGAACTGCTTGTGGTCGAGGTTGAGGGAGGTGGCGGTCATGCAGGCGCCATTAAGCGCGATGCTGTCGCCCAAGCCCACGTCGTCCAGGTAATGGGGCGGACACTCAATGGTGAGGCGCTTGCCATGGGTTGAAGAGCTGCCAAGTGCGTTGACGGCGACGATGCGCCCCAAGCCGGTGATGATTCCAGTAAACATGAGACTATTTTCGCAGGGAACTGGCCGATTCTGCCCGCTGGGGCCAATTAATCTCTGTGTCTGTCACTTAGGTGAAAGCATCAGCCCCTGTAGCCCGGGCCACAAGTCTGATGTCGGGCCCGAGTTTTTTGGTCGATACAAAGGTGAGCGGGACGGCTTGGGCCAGATCTTCCAGCGGTCCGAACTGAGCCATGTCGGCCCCTTGGCCGATTAACTTCGGCGCCAAATAAACCAAAAACTCGTCCACCAAGCCCGCTTTAATCAGTGAGCCATTGAGTTTTTGGCCTGCTTCAACGTGTAGTTCATTGATTTCGCGGGCGGCTAAGTCGAGCATCATGGTGCGCAGATCGACTTTGTGTTGGGTCTCTGGGGTGTTGCCGGGTGTGTAGATGACGGTGGCGCCCAGGGCCTCTAGGGCTTGTTTTTTTATATCATTTATGACTGCAGCATAAATGAGAGTTGCTCGACCAGCTATGAAAATGTGAGCATCCAGCGGTGTTTCAAGCCGGCTGTCTACCACCACAAGGTGGGGTTGGCGGTGTGTCTCGACCAGTCTCACGTCTAGGCGGGGGTTGTCTTCGCGGATGGTGCCAATGCCGGTGAGGATCGCACAGGCGCGTGCGCGCCAAGCGTGGCCGTCCGTTCGGGCCTCTGCCGAGGTGATCCATTGGCTGACACCGTTGTTGAGGGCTGTTTTGCCATCCAGGGAGGCCGCGACTTTCAGGCGTACCCATGGTGTGCGGCGAACCATGCGGCTGAAAAAGCCGATGTTGAGCTCACGCGCGGCGGATGCGCCTTCGCCAACGACCACCTCAATGCCCGCGGCCCTGAGGCGCTCAAAACCTTGGCCCGATACTTTTGGGTTGGGGTCTGCCAGGGCGGCCACGACTTTTTTGACGCCGGCAGCCACCAGTGCATCACAACAGGGGCCGGTTCGGCCAAAGTGGGCGCAGGGTTCCAGCGTGACGTAGACCGTGGCGCCCACCACGCTTTGGCCTTGGGACTCAGCATCACGCAAGGCCATGATTTCGGCATGGGCTTCGCCTGCTTTTTGGGTGTGGCCTTGGCCCAGAATGCGTCCTTGTGCATCGGTGATGACACAGCCCACACGCGGGTTAGGCGAGGTCAGCCAGAGGCTTTTCTCAGCCAGCGCCAGCGCTTGCGCCATCAGGGCTTGAGGTGTTATTTCCAGCATTTGTCGCGCAGGGCAGGGTTGCCTGGTGTGGTGCCGACTGTGACGCCTTTGATGCCCGTGGAGGTCAGGGTGAAGGTGCCGCACTCGTCGGTGGCCATTTTTCCTTTGGCCACCGGGGTCATGTGCAAGGTGTAGTTCAGCTCGCTCAGCGTGGTTTGGGGGATCGACATGTCGTACAAGGCCAAGCCTTGCGCGGGGGAGTGGAGGAGTATTTCAGGCATCTGCCCCAGCACAGCATTGCCCTGGCGGTCGACCTTGAAGTTGTCATTGGCCGCATAAAAGCGCTGCATGAATTGGGCCGCTTGCATGAGTTGCCCGCGGGCATCGGCCCGGTGTGCCTTGGCAGTTAGCTTGGTGTACGAGGGCAGGGCTATGGCGCCGAGCAGACCCAAAATAGCCAGCACAATCATGAGTTCGATCAGCGTGAAGCCGCGCTGCACTGCTGTTTGCGGTCGGGTTTTGTCATTCATCTTTGTTGGGGAACTGCTTTTAACTTAAATGATTTATTGCCGTAAAAAAATTTGGCGCCAAGAGCGTGATTCTAGGGTCTGGAAATCTTCAGCTAGGGTGATGTGCGTTTGAAGCCAGGCCTCGGTGCCCAAAGGGCGCGACCCTTTTGTACCTGCCGCTGACACTTCGGGTCCGAAGCCCCGGGCGGTGATGATGAAGTGGGACTTGGGTGGCTCAGTCAAGGATTCAACCATGCACTCAGGCGCTCTCTTATAAAGCGAGGCGTTGCCCAGCAAGGCAAGGGGTAGAACGAAGATGTATTGGTTTGGCGTGTCCCACTGGCCTTTTGCGTATTGCAAAGGGGGTGCTTGTTTGGTAGGTGGGCTATCTCTAGGAATGTGTGCCTCGGTGAACGTAGTTTGGTACCGGGCCGCTTCAGATTCAGGGTAGTCGTACGTCATCGCCATTCGTTTTTTGACCGATTCTTCGCAATGCTGAAGGGCAATTTCAGCGGCTTGGCTGGCGAGCTCCGTATTGCGGGTGCTGCCGGAAATAGCCTCTGTCGATTGGGCATTGCGCAGACTGGTAGCCGCCGTCATGGAAAGCAGCGCGAGCATGATGAGGACGATGATGAGCACGGCACCTGTTTGGGTGTGCGTTGTGGCACCACGATAGCGCTGTAGTTGGGTTGGCATGATCGCGGGCACTGACAAATTGGTTAGTTGGGCCTGTTCCGTAAGGCCACGGTCGTGGTGTAGGCGCGGCGAAGTCGTCGGTCGGTCTGGCTGGCGTCTAGCGTGCCATCGCATTTGGTGTAAGTGGACGAGGCGTTGTCATTCACCAGATTTTTGGCTTCGCTGCGGACTACGACACAAATTTGAACCGTCAGGACCTTTTTCCAAGCGGTGTCAATATCTACTTTTGACTGGGATGGCGCTAGTTTCTCAACTTCAGTGGCGGATAAATAGCCTGCAATTCGCTTGGGGACCGGGTTGGGTGTGCCCATAGTTCCAAAGCTGAACTTTAAATCTTCGATGTTTTCGATCATCGGCTGTGCAAACCCCGAGCCACCGTTCCCTTTGCAGTAAAGGCTCGGGGCGCGAATGGTTGGGCTGGTGTTGATGTAATAGCGGTTTTCTGCAATATTGGGCGAACCTGATGGGGGTGTTAATTTGTTCCCTAGGCAATCGGTGGGCATGCCTGCGCTTGCTTCAGTGTTCCATCGGTCTGCTTCATAGCGAAGAAACAAGGAATGTGGCATTGAGGATGAGCTGGTCTCGCATGTGAGCTTATCGTCGCT
>CAIMHL010000182.1 GCA_903840825.1 uncultured beta proteobacterium | reverse complement strand
TGGCGAGGCAGTCGAGGACGAAATCCTGCTTGAGCTGGGCGCCGTATCAGGAGCACCCGACCCGCAACGCCTGAAAGCCGCTCTGGAGATTGCCCGTATCCCTGAGCAAATCAGGGGCTTCGGGCACGTCAAGGCACGCCATATCAAGGCCGCCCGGCAAAATTGGGCCGCCCAAATGGCCGTGTTTCGCAAGACTACAGCCCCTTGAGTTCAAACGGGCGCTTTAAGCGGCTGCCCTTGTGTCATTCCCGCGCAGGCGGGAATCCAGTGGATTTAGTCACCCCTTAGCTCGCAGACTAGATTCCCGCCTGCGCGGGAATGACGGGCTTGGGGGCTGATGGGCGGCGTTTGAGGCCCGCATACAATGCCCAGTTGTCGGTTTTTTGACCTTTTTCATTTCATTATTTTGGAGCTTCCTTTGTTCATCTCTTCTGCATTCGCCCAAACCGCCCCTGCCGCTGCCGCCGCTGGAGGTCTCTCAGAATCACTGATGAGCATGTTGCCCTTGGTCCTCATGTTTGTCGTGCTGTACTTTGTGATGATTCGCCCTCAGATGAAGAAGCAAAAAGAGCACCGCTCCATGATTGAAGCATTGGCCAAGGGCGATGAGATCGCCACTGCAGGCGGCTTGCTGGGCAAGGTCTCCAAGCTGGGTGACAGCCACCTGACTTTGGAGATTGCCACCGGTGTTGAAGTGCAATTGCAGCGCAGCGCCGTGGTTCAGGTGTTGCCAAAAGGCACCATCAAGTAATTCATCACTTTTAAACCCCCTTCAGAATCGCGATCATGAATCGTTACCCGATATGGAAGTACGCGGTCATCATGATCGCCCTGGTGGTGGGGGTGCTCTACACCCTGCCGAATTTTTTTGGTGAATCGCCTGCGGTCCAGGTGTCTGCGGCAAAAGTAGCGTTCAAAATCGACGCCAGCACCCAGGCCCGGGTTGAAGAAGCCCTGAAAACCGCCGGCATCACCGTCGATTTGATCGCGCTGGAAGGCACGTCCATCAAGGCCCGTTTTAGCACCACCGATACCCAACTGAAGGCCAAAGACGCCATTCAAAAGGCTTTGATCCCCGACCCAGCCAACCCTGGCTATGTGGTGGCGCTGAACTTGTTGTCGCGCTCTCCTGAATGGCTCAAATCCCTCAACGCTTTCCCCATGTACCTGGGTCTTGACTTGCGCGGTGGTGTGCACTTTATGCTGCAAGTGGACATGCAGGCAGCCCTCACCAAAAAAGCCGAGTCATTGGCCGGTGACATCCGCACCAGCCTGCGCGAAAAAAATGTGCGCCACAGCGGTATCAGCCGCAATGGGCAAACCATTGAGATTCGCTTTCGCGACATGGCCACCCTCGCCGCAGCCAAGTTGGTCTTGCAAGACCAGTTTGCCGACCTGCAAAGCGTAGAAGTCCCTGAGGACACTGAGTTCAAGCTCACCGCCTCCATCAAGCCCGAGGCTGCACGCCGAGTGCAAGACCAGTCGCTCAAGCAAAATATCACAACTTTGCACAATCGAATCAACGAATTGGGCGTAGCCGAGCCGGTGATTCAACAGCAAGGGCTGGACCGCATCGTGGTGCAACTCCCTGGCGTGCAAGACACCGCCAAGGCCAAAGACATTTTGGGCCGCACCGCCACACTGGAAGTCCGCATGGTGGACGAGAGCAGTGAAGCCCGCGCCGCCGAGTCGGGCTCGGGCATGGTGCCCTTTGGCTCCGAGCGCTTTTTGGAGCGCAGCGGCCAGCCGGTCATTGTCAAAAAACAAGTGATCTTGACGGGCGAGAACCTGACCGATGCGCAGCCTGGCTTTGATGGCCAAACGCAAGAAGCCGTGGTCAACCTGACCCTCGATGCCAAAGGCGCCCGCATCTTCCGCGACGTGACCCGCGAGAGCGTGGGCAAGCGCATGGCGATTGTCTTGTTTGAGAAGGGCAAGGGCGAGGTGGTTACTGCGCCCGTCATTCGCTCTGAAATCAGCGGCGGGCGGGTGCAGATCTCAGGCAATATGAGCACCACCGAGGCCAATGACACCTCTTTGCTGTTGCGCGCGGGCTCACTGGCCGCGCCCATGGAAATCATTGAAGAAACCACCATCGGGCCTAGCCTGGGCGCTGAAAACATTGCCAAAGGCTTTAACAGTGTGACCTGGGGCTTTGCGGCCGTGGCCGTGTTCATGTGCTTCTACTACATGCTGTTTGGCATTTTTTCGAGTATTGCGCTGGCCGTGAACTTGCTGCTGCTGGTGGCGGTGTTGTCCATGCTGCAAGCTACGCTCACCTTGCCCGGCATGGCCGCAATGGCGCTGGTGCTGGGTATGGCTATTGATGCCAACGTGCTGATCAATGAGCGGGTGCGTGAAGAGCTGCGCAACGGCGCCTCGGCGCAGGCCGCCATCCACGCCGGTTATGACCGGGCGTGGGCCACTATTCTGGACTCCAACGTCACCACTCTGATTGCAGGCATGGCCTTGTTGGCGTTTGGCTCGGGCCCGGTACGCGGCTTTGCGGTGGTGCACTGTCTGGGCATTTTGACCAGCATGTTCTCTGGCGTGTTCTTCTCGCGTGGTCTGGTCAACCTTTGGTACGGTCGTCAAAACAAGCTTAAAAGTGTGTCGATTGGCACCATTTGGCGTCCTGAGGAAAAGTAATCATGGAATTTTTCAAAATCAAACGCGACATCCCGTTCATGCGGCATGCGCTTATTTTTAACCTCATCTCCCTGGTGACCTTTCTGGCGGCGGTTTTTTTCCTGTTTAGCCGGGGTCTGCATTTGTCGGTTGAATTTACCGGCGGCACCTTGATGGAGGT
>CAIMHL010000181.1 GCA_903840825.1 uncultured beta proteobacterium | reverse complement strand
TTAACAACTTACCGGCCACGCTTGGCCGATGGTCCGGAATCCCAAGCCCCGCAATTGGTCTATGCCGAGTTTCACCCTGGCTATGACGGTACGCAAGCCAGCGCTGCCTTACAAGCTGAATTGCCACTCAAGTGGACCCCCGATCATGTGGGCGGTGGGGTGGCTTATTTGTACCTGAAATGCACCTATGACCGCGCCGCCTTCAGCAGCGTGCCGACCATCACCGCCGATATTCAGGGCAAGTTGGTCGGTGGCGTGTTTGTAGAGGAAACATTCTTCAGCAACAACCCGGCTCATTGCCTGCTTGATTATTTGACCAATGACCGCTATGGCCGAGGTATCTCGGGGTGGCAGATCGATCAAGCCAGTTTTTCTGCTGCGGCGGCGTACTGTGATGAAACCTTGACGATTGAGGTGCCGGCCGTGTCATTCGGCTGGAGTGGCATCAGCTTGCCTGCCTTTTCCTTCCCGGTGCCGCGCTACACCTGTGATGGGCTGATTAACGTCAACAACACTATTTTTGACAACGTGAACGCCTTGTTGTCGAGTTGCCGAGGCATGCTGATCTACTCGGGCGGCAAGTACAAGTTGGTGCTAGACCGACCCACGGCAGTGAGCATGGACTTTAACGAGACCAACATCACGGGCAACTGGACCATCAGCAAGCCATCAAGGCGGCAACAGTTCAACAAAGTCACAGCGGGCATCTTCAACCCTGAGAACAACTGGCAGCCTGACTACGCCATCAGCGATGATTTCGAGGACCGCAATTGGCGTGACAACGGCTTGATGCTGGAGGCCAAGATTGATTTGCCGTTCACAGCCAGTATCGTGACGGGTCGGCGCTTGGCCGCTATGCACCGCAAACAAAGTCGCTTTGGCACGAAGATCAGTTTCACGGCCTTGCCCGAGGGCATGCGGGCCGAGGTGGGCGATGTCATCAGCATCACGCACAGCACGCCGGGTTGGACCGCCAAGGAGTTTCGGGTGCAGCAAATTAGCCTGGCCAGCAATGGTGAGGTGGAGATCACCGCCAGTGAATACGATGCCAGTGTCTATGATGTGGATGCGCAAGGGCAGTACCCCGCGCCCACGGGAAACAACACCCCTAATAATTTTGCCTTGACCGCGCCCACGGGGCTGATGGTGGCGATGGAAGATATTGCCCAACCTGATGGCAGTTTGGTGACCCGAATCACCGCCACCTGGGATGCCTCTTTAGACCCTTTTGTCACGGGTTATGAGTTGCAATGGCGTGAAGACTCCGGGGCGTGGCACACCGCCAGCCAAGCGGGCAACTTGTTCATTTTGCCCAACACCACGCCCGGCCATCTGTATATTCTGCAAGTACGCGCCATCAACAATCTGGGCACTCACAGCCCTTGGGCCACCGGGCAAAGTGTCACCTTTGGCGTGCCTGTGGCCATTCCTGCGTTTCCCATCCTCAACGCTACCTCAGAGTTGTTTGGCATCAGTTTTACCTGGACCTTTGGGGATGCGCGCAAGGACATCAGCTACAGTGAACTGGTCTGGTCACAAACCAATGATCGCAGCACGGCGGGGACCTTGGTGCAAGTGGCCTACCCCCAGACGCGCTACCTGCAAAGCAGCCTGGCACCGGGGGAGGGCGGCTACTACTGGTTGCGGGTGATGGACAAGCATGGCAATGCCTCCCTCTTTAACCCGCTCAGTGCCACCCAAGGCTTGCACGCCACCTCCAGTGTCGACCCCGGTTTACTGCTCAATGCCTTGTTGGGCAGCCTCAGTGTGGATCAACTGACCGCCAATCTGCGCTCAAAAATTGACCTCATTGAAGCCCAAGGAGGTTTGATCACGACACTGCAAAACACCAGCAGCACCAGTGCCGATTTAATCGATCAAGTGCAAGTGCGTCTGGACAGCGGTGACTACGCCGCAGTCAAACAGGCCACCGAAGTCAACACCTATGCGAACGGGGTGTTGAACGCGCGCCATACAGTCACCCTGGACAGCAATGGCTATGTCTCGGGCACCGAGTCGGTCAACACCGGCAGCATTGCCAGTTTTACTGTGCTGGCCGATAAGTTCCTGATTGCCAAGCCCAATGGCAGTGGCATCCCCATCCCCTTGCTGGCCTTGGGCACCGTGGGCGGTGTCACCGCGCTGGGCCTGAGTGGCAACTTGCTTGTGGATGGCTCGGTTGTTGGACGCGCCCTGGATGTCAACACCATCACCGCTGAAAAAATCAACGGCACCAACCTGAATGTCGTCAACGGCACCTTCAGCGGCACTATTGCCGCGGGATCAGTCGATTTCGCCAGTTCTGTGGGTTCTAATTTCCGCTACACGAGTGCGGGCAATTACACCTTGATCGTGCCTACGGGCATGACCAGCATGCGGGTCACGATCAAAGGCGGGGGCGGCGGTGGCGCTGGGGGCTCCACACGCGGCAGCGGTTATGGGGGAGGCGGCGCAGAAGGCGCCACCGCAACCACCTTGCTCACCGTCACTCCAGGGCAAACTTTTACCCTGCGTGTTGGCGCGGGGGGTGCCGGGGGCGCGGGCATGGATGCGCCTTTCAGTTATCAATATGCATCAGCGGGACAAGAAACTTACCTCAATGGTGTTATTGCGGCGGGCGGGGGTGCGGCTGGGGTTTTGTCTGGCCCTGCTGCTGACCATCCGGCGGGCGATGGCTGGTCGTATTACGGTGACAAGGGTGGCGGCACCTATGGCGGCTTGGGCGCGGCTACTTACCAGCAAGTTGGCCAGGTTGGTATTTTGGGTGACGGCGGTGGTGGCGGTGCGGGCACCGGTGCCATTTATCACACCCAGCCGCAGCCCAGCCACGGGGGCAATGGCGGTGCGGGCTTTGCCAATATTGAGTATTTCGACCCCAACGGCTTGGTCCTCAAATCCACCCTGGACGCTCTAAAAGCCGAATTGCGCACACAAGGACTGACCATCTCAAGACCATTAACCAACCCCAACCCGGCCTCGGGCACTTTGGGCGGGCGCTGACCCAGCACCAAATTGTGACCACCTTGATTGACGTGGTGCAGGGCCGACTCGACATCACGGTCGGTTCCTGGGCTGATGCCGACGCCGATGC
>CAIMHL010000180.1 GCA_903840825.1 uncultured beta proteobacterium | reverse complement strand
TTCATGCCAAACCCGTGGGCGCCACGCTTGGCAATGCCCTGCCCAATGCGGCCCATACCCAAAATACCCAGTGTGCTGCCATGGATCTCGGCCCCGGCAAACATGTCAAAACTCCACTTGGTCCACTGGCCCGCACGCAAAAAGTGCTCAGACTCCGCCATGCGCCGGGCCGTGGCCATGAGCAGGGCAAAGCCAAAATCTGCGGTGGTTTCGGTCAGCACATCGGGCGCGTTAGTCGCCAGCACACCGGCAGCCGTCATGGCTTCGAGGTCAAAATTGTTGTAGCCCACAGCCATGTTGGCACAGATTTTCAAATCAGGGCAAGCCGCCAGCAAAGCCGCGTCAATGCGCTCGCCTCCAGTCGTGAACACGCCCTGCATGCCCTGAAGTTGGGCGATCAACTGGGCCGGCGTCCACAGCTCATCGGCTTGGTTGGAGGTGACTTCAAAGTGCTGGGACAGCTTGACCAGGACCTCAGGGAAGACGGCGCGGGCTACAAGAATTTTTGGCAGGCTCATAAGTGTCTTTCTAACGGAACCAAATAAAAGTGATCGCTACAAAGAGCGGAATCAGAACAGCACCTGACCACGCCATATAGGCGAAGAAGCTCGGCATAGTGACACCCCGGTCCTCGGCAATCGCTTTGACCATGAGGTTGGGGGCGTTGCCAATGTAGGTATTGGCCCCCATGAACACAGCGCCTGCGGAAATGGCGGCCAGCGTCGGGGCCAGCGTGGTCATCAATTCCACCGGGTTGCCACCGGCCGTGTTGAAGAACACAAGGTAGGTCGGCGCATTGTCCAAAAATGAACTCAAAGCGCCGGTGGCCCAAAAATACATGGCCGGGTCAGGCGAGCCATCGGGGCGCGTGACCGCCGCGACAATCGCACCAAAAGGCCCGTTGAGACCAGCTTTGAGCATGGCAATCACTGGAATAATGGTCAAAAAGATGCCGGCAAACAACTTGGCGACCTCTTGCATGGGGCCCCAAGAAAACTGGTTGTCGGCATGCACCTTTGCGGGTGTGAGCGATAAAGAAATCAGCGTCACCGCCACCAAGCCCACATCGCGCACCAAGCCTGGCAAGCCCACATCGGTTGAGAAAATATTGAAAACGACACTTGATTTCCACAAGCCACTGAGAAGCACCAGCGCAGCAATCACCCCCAGCAGCCAAAAGTTACCGGCGCCGTCAAAGCCAATGCGTCGGCTGTCAGGCGTGGGGTCAGCGGGCAATATCTCTTCACGCGTCTTAAAAAACCAGCTGTCCAGGGTGTAGAAGATCGCCAACAGGGACCCCACTAAAAAGAGGGTTTCAGGCAGGATGTGCTTGATAGTCCAGAAAAAATCAACGCCTTTTAGAAAGCCAAGAAACAAAGGCGGATCACCCAAAGGGGTGAGTGAGCCTCCAGCGTTGGAGACGATAAAGATAAAAAACACCACCACATGGGCTTTGTGTTTTCGGTTGTCATTGGCGCGTAACAGCGGGCGAATCAACAGCATGGAAGCACCAGTTGTGCCCATCACACTGGCCAACACAGCCCCAATGGCCAGAATGGCGGTATTGAGACCTGGGCTGCCGTGCAAATTGCCCTTAATGTAAATGCCACCTGCCACCGTAAAGAGGGCCGTGAGCAACACAATAAACGGGATGTACTCAGCCAACAAGGCATGAATAAAGTTGTAACTCGCCACACCAGGACCAAAGACCAGCGCAAAGGGCAGTAAAAATGCCAGTGACCAAGCGGCCGTGATCTTGCCAAAGTGGTGGTGCCAAAAATGGGGCGTCAGCAGGGGCAAGAGCGCAATGGAGAGTAAGGTTCCGGCAAACGGAACGCCCCACAAGGGTGAGAGCTGGCTGGCGTCAAAGGTTGACGCGCCTGCAAGACCCGGCAAAGCCAACAGGACCGTGGCAGCAAGCCAGCTGAATATTTTTTGTTTTTTAATCATGGGTGGGCTTTGTTAATCGGGTTGGGAAATATCAAAAACCTGGCGCAGGTAGGCCAGATATTTAGGGTCGTCGCACATGTCTTTGGACGGTGTGTCGCTGAGTTTGGTAACCGGCTGGCCGTTGCAGCGCATCATCTTGATGACGATTTGCAGGGGCACATAACCTAGGTCGTTGGTCAGATTGGTGCCTATGCCAAAGGCGAGCTGGCAGCGGCCGCGAAACTGCTGATAAAGCTCTATCGTGCGCGGCACAGTGAGGGCGTCACTAAAAATAAGGGTCTTGGTGCGCGGGTCTACCCGCTTGCGGCTGTAGTGGTCCAGCATGCGCTCGCCCCACTGGAAGGGGTCACCGCTGTCGTGGCGGGCG
>CAIMHL010000179.1 GCA_903840825.1 uncultured beta proteobacterium | reverse complement strand
CGTTATTTTGCCCGGTGCCGACATTGGGCAGGGCTGCCGTTTACGCAAAGTTGTGGTGGATGAAGCATGTCATTTGCCTGCTGGCATGGCCATCGGTTTTGATCCCAAAGCAGACGCCCGGCGGTTCCACCGCACGCCCAGCGGTGTGGTGCTGGTAACCGCCGCCATGGTCAAGGCATTGACGATGGGCAAGGGGGCGCAGGGCGTATGAAGGTGCTGTTTGTGTGTGCCGAGCTGTATCCGTTTTTGAAGACGGGGGGTCTGGCGGATGTGGCCGCAGGGCTACCACCTGCGCTTAAAGCGCTGGGCTGTGATGTGCGCCTGCTGATGCCCGGATTTCCTGCGCTCATGAAAGCAGCACGCAGCACAAAACCCCTGGCGGCCTTGCCGCAAAAGCCCTTGCCTTGGGGGCCAGCGCTCCAACTGCCGCAAGCCAGCTTGGTGCAAGCCAAACTGCCCGGGGGGCTGCTTACTTACCTGGTTCAGTCATCCGGTTTGTACAGCCGCCCTGGCAACCCTTACCTTGGCCCCAATGGCCAAGATTGGGAGGACAACGCAGGGCGCTTTGCCGCCCTGGGCTGGGCGGCGGCCAGTTTGGGCCAAGGGCTAGACCCTGATTGGGTGCCTGACCTGATCCATGTCCATGACTGGCATGCTGGCCTTGCCCCAGCCTATGTGCGTGCTTTTGCAGACGCTGGTTGCACCGTGCCGGCCACTGTTTTTACGATTCATAACTTGGCCTACCAAGGTCTTTTTCAGAGTGATGTTTTTCCTGCATTGGGCTTGCCTTCCTCTCAGTTTGACGTGCCAGGGCTGGAGTTTTTTGGTCAAATTTCCTTCATGAAGGCAGCCCTCAACTTTGCGGACCGCCTGACCACCGTGAGCCCGACCTATGCCCGTGAAATTTTGTCAGCCCCCCAGGGTTGCGGTTTGGATGGAGTACTGCGCGAGCGCTCAGGCGTTTTGTCGGGCATTCTTAATGGTGTGGACTACCAGGTCTGGAGTCCGCAGGCCGATGAATTTTTGAGTAAAACCTACGACCTCGACGCCTTGCAGGGCAAGGCCATAGCCAAGAAAAAGCTGCAATTGGATTTTGGGCTGGTACCGCTCGCCAAGGCGATGGTGGTGGGGGTGGTGAGCCGCTTAAGCACCCAGAAGGGTCTGCATTTACTGCCGGATGTGGTGGATGGCTTGGTGCAGCGGGGTGGCCAACTGGCCTTGTTGGGCCAGGGAGATGCTGCGCTGGAGCAAACCTTGGTCGATGCCGCCGTCAAGTACCCCGGCCAGGTGGCGGTTCGCATTGGCTACGATGAAGCCACAGCTCACCGGGTGATGGCGGGCGCGGATGTGATAGCCGTGCCCTCGGCCTTCGAGCCCTGTGGCCTGACCCAGTTGTATGGCCTGCGCTATGGTACGCTGCCGCTGGTGCGCCGTGTTGGGGGGCTGGCCGACACAGTGGTCGATTGTTCGCTCGAAAACCTGGAAGAAGGCTTGGCGACCGGTTTTGTGTTCGATGCGCTAAGCGCAGCGGATTTTTTGGCGGCCTTGCGCCGTGCCTTTGCCCTGTACCGGCGGCCAGCGCAGTGGCGGCAGGTACAGCGACGTGGCATGGCGCAGCGCTTTGACTGGCCGACCGCCGCACAGCACTATTTGGCTATTTACCAGTCGC
The DNA here is from genome assembly GCA_903840825.1 of uncultured beta proteobacterium. Lineage (GTDB taxonomy): Bacteria > Pseudomonadota > Gammaproteobacteria > Burkholderiales > Burkholderiaceae_C > Rhodoferax. The sequence goes on along the minus strand of CAIMHL010000179.1, from coordinate 6,890 downwards.
TCAGGCCGGGAGTCTGAGCCCCACCCACCCAGCGCAAAGGACCCACTATGCAGCCCGTCAATGTGTATGCCTACGACAAGCCGGTCAACAGCGCAGACGCCATCCGCCACGCGATGGTGGAGCGCCTGGTTTATGCCGTGGGCAAAGACCTGCAATCGGCGACGCAGCGCGACTGGTTGAACGCCATTTTTTATGTGGTTCGTGACCGCATCATGGACTCTTGGCGCGAGTCGCTGGCCAAAGCGCGGGAGCAGGATGCCAAGCGCGTGTATTACCTCTCCATGGAGTTTTTGACCGGGCGTGCGCTGACCAACGCGATGCTGGCGGCTGACATTTATGAGCCCCTGCGTGAAGCCTGCCAGGCCCTGGGGGCTGATTTTGAGGCCCTTATAGACCTCGAGCCCGATGCCGGTTTGGGTAATGGAGGCTTGGGCCGTTTGGCCGCTTGTTTTTTGGACTCAATGGCCAGTTTGGGCTTGCCCGGCATGGGGTATGGCATTCGATACGAGTACGGCATGTTTGCCCAGCGCATCGCTGGCGGCCAACAAGTGGAGGAGCCTGACTATTGGCTGCTTAATGGTTACCCGTGGGAGTTTATGAGGCCAGAATCCAGCTACAGCGTTCGCTTCAATGGTCGACTGGTTCTGGAAAATGGCCACTCTCGGTGGGTGGATGCGGACGAGGTGATTGCCACGGCGTTTGACACCGGTGTGCCGGGCTACCAAATGAAAGGGGTGGTGACGCTTCGGCTGTGGTCGGCGCGGGCCTGCGGCGGTGTCAACCTGGATGCGTTTAACCGGGGGGACTACATTGCCGCCGTGGAGGCCAAGAATCACAGTGAAAACGTCACCCGTGTGCTCTACCCCGACGACCATACCGAGCACGGGCGAGAACTGAGGTTGCGCCAAGAATATTTCTTTGTCAGCGCCTCCTTACAGGATATTTTGTGGCGCCACCTCAATAGCCATGCCGACCTCGATCTGTTGGCCGACAAAGTGGCCATTCACCTCAATGACACCCACCCGGCGCTGGCCGTGCCCGAGTTAATGCGCTTGCTGCTTGATGCGCACCGACTGCACTGGGACCGGGCCTGGTACTTGTGTCGCCACGTTTTTTCTTATACCAACCACACCCTCATGGAAGAAGCGCTTGAGTGCTGGCCCGTTGAGCTGCTAGCCCGTGTGCTGCCTCGGCACATGGGGCTCATCTATGACATCAATGCCCGGTTTTTGGCTGAAGTCCATGCCCGATTTCCAGCCGACCATGCCTTGCAGCGCCGCATCTCCCTGATCGAAGAGCGGGGTGTCAAGCGGGTTCGCATGGCGCACCTCTCGGTGCTGGCCAGTCACCAGGTGAATGGGGTCTCTGCCCTTCACAGTCAATTGATGAAAGAGACTATTTTTTCGGATTTTGTGCAGATGTTTCCAGATCGGTTTTGCAACAAAACCAATGGCATCACCCCGCGGCGCTGGCTGGCGCAAGCCAATCCCCCTTTGGCCCAGTTGATTGACAGCCGAATCGGGCCGCTGTGGCGCAAGGACCTGACCCAGTTGGCGCATCTGCGGGGTTTGGCTGCTGAGCCTGAGTTTCAAGCGTCGTTCCAGCAGGTCAAGCAACATAACAAAGCCCGGCTTGCCCGCCTCATTGCCCAAGCACCCGGCGTGGTGATTGACCCGCTGAGTCTCTTTGATATTCAGGCCAAACGCATGCATGAGTACAAGCGGCAGTTGCTCAATGTGCTGCACGTCATTACCCGCTATCACCGCATACTGGCCCAGCCACAAGCGCCTTGGGTGCCCAGAACCGTCATTTTTGCCGGTAAGGCCGCCTCGGCCTACCACACAGCCAAGTTAATCATCAGGTTGATTCATGATGTGGCGCGTGTGGTGAACCACGACCCTAGAGTTGGCACGCGCTTGCGTGTGGTGTTCATCCCGAATTACCGTGTTTCCTTGGCTGAGATCATCATCCCTGGGGCTGACTTGTCAGAGCAAATTTCAACAGCAGGCACCGAAGCCTCAGGCACGGGCAATATGAAATTTGCCTTGAATGGCGCGCTCACCATAGGCACTTGGGATGGTGCCAATATCGAAATTGCCAATAACGTGGGGCTGGACAATATCTTTATTTTTGGCAATACGGCCGACAAGGTGGCCGAGCTGCGGGGCCATGGTTACCAGCCGAGCGACATTTATGAAGGTAACTTTGACCTTAAATGTGCGATTGACCGCTTGGAGGAAGGCGTTTTTTCCCCCGAGGAGCCCCGACGCTATGGCGAAATAGTGGCTAGTTTGCTGGCGTCAGATCACTACCAGCTTCTGGCCGACTTTGAAGATTACGTGGCCGCCCAAGAGCGGGCGGACGCCCTCTACCTAAAGCCCTCAGACTGGACGCGTAGCGCCATTTTGAATGTGGCCGGCATGGGCGTTTTTTCATCTGACCGCACGATTGGCGACTACGCAGAGGGCATCTGGGGTGTGAGGGCGTTGTAGGGCTTGGGCTGATAAGGGTTAGTCTGGAGGTGTTAAAAACGAAATGGCCATAAAATTCAAATCAAATAGCAATTTTTTTGTTTTTAAAGTAAAAATGACAGTCAAAAAGTTTTTATCACACCATGCTTATTGAATTTTCAGTTGCCAATTTCAAGTCCATCTTGGCGCGCCAAACGCTCAATATGGCGGCTACCACGTTGGGCGCCTTAGAGGCAGAAAATACCTTTGTGCCGGTTGCAGACGTCGGTTTGCCCCGTTTGCTGCGCTCCACCGTGCTTTATGGCCCCAACGCGTCGGGCAAAAGCACCTTGGTTCAGGCCTTGCAGTTCGTCAAGTCGCAGGTGCTTAACTCGCAAAAAGAAAGCCAAGCTGGCGATGCGATTGAGGTCACTCCGTTCAAGCTAAGCGCCGAGTCGCGCCAAGCGGCGAGTGAGTTTGAGGTCACCTTTGTCGCGCAAGGCGTGCGCTACGAGTACGGTTTTTGCTGCAAGCGCGAGCGCTTTACCGAAGAGTGGCTGATTGCCTACCCGCTGGGGCGCGCGCAAAAATGGTTTCACAGGGTGTTTGACGTCAAGGCGGGTAAAGACGTTTACAAGTTCAACACCACTTTTTTAGGCGGGCGTCAACGCCACATTTGGGCTGCCGAAACGCGTCCCAACACGCTGTTTTTCTCCAAAGCGATTCAAAACAACAACGAGCAGCTCAACCCCGCGTTTGACTGGTTTAAGTCGCGTTTGCGGGTGATTGATTCGGTACAGGACATGAGTGCCAATTACACCAAGCAACGTTGCGTCATCGAGGCGGATCGCAAACGGGTGCTTGAGTTCTTGAATTCGGCAGACTTATCTATTGCCGACATCCAAATCAAAGAATCTGTGTTCTCGGCGGATACTTTGCCTAAGGGAATGCCTGCGGCCGTCAAAGACGAGTTTTTAAAGGGTATGTTGGGGAGAAAGTTTTTTGAGACGAGATTTTTTCACCGTGCAGTGGATGCGAATGAAGTTGTTGAGTTTGCAGAGGCTGAAGAGTCGGACGGCACCCGCGCCCTGTTTGCGTTTGCGGGGCCTTGGCTTGACGTGATAGAAAACGAACGGGTATTGGTGGTGGATGAGCTAGACACCAGCTTGCACCCGCTGTTGGTACACCACTTGGTCAAGCGCTTGCACCATGCGGGCGGCAAGGCACAACTCATCTTCACCACGCACGACACGACCCTCTTGAGCCAAAAGATGATGCGCCCTGACCAAGTATGGTTCATGGAAAAAGACGACAAAAGCGCCACCCGGCTCTACCCGCTGTCAGACTTCAGCCCGCGCGACAACGAAGCCATTGAACGCGGCTATCTCAATGGACGCTATGGCGGCATTCCGTTCTTGAAAGACTTGGACTTTTATGGGGTCTGAGGACTTGTTTCATAAGCGCAAAGCCCGCAATGGTGATGCGCTACAGCGGCCAAAAAACACACAGACTAAAAACAAACGCTACCATATCGTTTGTGAAGGCGCCAAAACAGAACCCTATTATTTTCGTGACATGTTGGCTGACTTGCAGGTTCGCCCTCATGTGGTTCGTATAGCACCCAACGACGGCAACTCGCCCGACCGAATCGTGGCACACGCCTTAAAGCTGTACCAAGATGATGCGATAAGCGGCGATGCCTTTGACGCGGTGTATTGCGTCTTTGACCGAGACGAACACAGCACTTTTGACGCCGCAGTTGAGCGAATCCATACGTTGAGTGGGCAGGGGACGCCGCTGGTGGCCATCACGTCCACGCCGTGTTTTGAGGTTTGGTTACTGCTTCACTTTGCGTGCAACGCAAAGCCCTTTCGGCGTGTGGGTAAAAAAACAGCGGATGACCAAGTGGTGAGTGCCTTGAAAAGGCAGCCGGGCTTTGGCAGCTACGAAAAAAGCCAAAAAAGCGTTTACACGCAGTTAAAAACCCGCATGAGCGATGCGCTCGGCCATGCCGCTGCTCTGCGCAAGCAAGGCGTAGCCATGGGCAGCATTAATCCCGCAACAGAAATTGACCTTCTGGTTTCGACACTTTTGGCGTTGGGCAAGTGTTAATGAACCCTAGAGAAAATATATAAAAAACTAGGCTCTGAAGCCTAGCTGTTGAACTAGGGCAGCTATTTATTTGATAGCAAATATTTTTCAGCTGCGCTAGCAGAAAGTCAACTTTTGACGGTTGGGGGCAGCGGTTTTACCCAATCTTTACCCTGAATTCAATCATCAGGGCCGTCACTGCTCTAGACTGCCTCGATGAGCCAAAACTTACTGATGATTGAAGACGACACTCGCCTGGCCGGGATGGTGAGCGAGTACCTCGGGCAGTCCGGGTTTGCGGTGCGCCATGCCGGTGACGGCCACAGTGGCTTGCTGGCCCTGCAGTCTGGCCCCATTGACTTGGTGATTCTGGACCTGATGTTGCCCGACATGGATGGGCTGGACGTGTGCCGGCGCATCCGCGCGCTGCCAGGTAGTCTGGCCCGCGTGCCGGTGCTGATGCTCACCGCCAAGGGTGATCCCATGGACCGCATCATCGGGTTGGAGATTGGTGCGGACGATTATTTGCCCAAGCCCTTCGAGCCCCGTGAGCTGCTGGCCCGCATTCGGGCTGTGCTGCGCCGCCATGTTGACGGCGCTTTGCCTGCGGGGCAGGCGCTGCGCTTTGGCAGCTTGGAGATTGACCGCGATGCACGCACCGTGTGTGTGGCGGGCAAAGTGTGCGACCTGACCTCTTACCAGTTTGATTTACTGGTGACGCTGGCTGAGCGTGCCGGCCGGGTGCTGAGCCGGGACCAGATCATGGAGGCTGTGCGCGGGCGTGAGCTAGACGCCTTTGACCGCTCGATTGATGTCCACATGGGGCGCATCCGCGCCGCCATTGAGGTGGACGCCAAAACCCCCAAGCGCATTCTCACCGTGCGTGGTGTGGGCTATGTGTTTTCCCGTCAGCAGGACTAGCCATGTTTTTCAAGAAGCTCTACGTGCGCATCTGGTTGGCCGTGGTTCTGGCTGTGGCCGTGCTGACCTTGTTGGTGGGTTGGGCGTGGCGCCTGACCGCTGAGCCGCCGCTGCGCGAAGTGGTGATTCGCAACGAGGCTGGCCAAGTGATTGGCATGGGCCAGGCGCAGCACAGGCGTGCGGTGGAGGACGGCGGCGACGAGCGCCCGGACGCAACACCCCCTGCTGAGCCGGCCAACGCGGGGCCGCGTACGCCCTTGGGGCGAGGCCCTGAGTTCATGGTGAAAATGCACGATGGGCAACTGCTTCACATGCACTTGCCGCGTGCCAACCCGTCGACTTGGAGCCGTGCGCCGTTTGGCTTTTTTTGGACACTGGCGCTGGTGGCCATTGCGGTGGCCCTGGCTACTTACCCGATCATTCGCAAGCTCACGCGGCGGCTGGAGTTGCTGCAAATCGGGGTGGAGAAATGGGGTGAGGGCGATTTGTCAGCCCGCGTGCCCGAAGGTGGGCGCGATGAGGTGGCTTTTCTGGCAGCCCGCTTCAATATTGCGGCGCAGCGTATTCAGACCTTGGTGAAATCCCACGAGGCTTTGCTGGCCTCGCAAAAATCGTTGCTGGCCAATGCCTCGCACGAGTTGCGCTCCCCGCTGACCCGTATCCGCATGGGCCTGGAGCTGATGGGCGCCCCGATCTCCCTGTCTGCCCGCCAAGAGATTGAACGCAACATTACCGAGTTGGATCAATTGATTGAAGAGATCTTGCTGGCCAGTCGGCTGGATGCCCGCGAGTCTGACCTGGGCACCGTGGAGTCGGTGGATCTGATTGGTCTTTCTGCCGAGGAGTGCGCGCGGGTGGACGCTGAGCTTGAGGTCAGCGGTCTGGCCGACTTGCCGGTGCGCGGCGTGAGCAAGTTGTTGCGCCGTGCGGTGCGAAACTTGCTGGAAAATGCGCGCCGTTATGGCGCTGGCAGCATCACACTGACGCTATCCCTCAACCAAGATAAAGCCGTCATTCGTGTCTGTGACCGGGGTCCAGGCGTGCCCCCTGAGCTGCGCGAGCGCATCTTTGAGCCTTTTTACCGCCTGCCAGGGGCCACGGAGCGCGATGGGGGCGTGGGTTTGGGTCTTGCGTTGGTGAAGTCAATTGCCCTGCGGCATGGCGGCACTGTTTATTGCGAAAACCGGCTTGAGGGCGGCGCTTGTTTTGTACTTGAGCTGCCTGCGGGTGGGGTTGCCGCCCCATGAGGGCTTTGTCCCCCATCTGGGTGATGGAGAAACAAGCGGGCTTGCGATAAATTAGTCACCACTGCTGTCACAGTCAATCAACTATTTGAAGCTACAACGACATCCCCCCTGGGGGGATTTTTACAAACCACCCTCGGGTGGTTTTTTTTTAGCATTTTTTGACTTAAGGGCAATAGAGTCG
>CAIMHL010000178.1 GCA_903840825.1 uncultured beta proteobacterium | reverse complement strand
CCCGTGTTGCGCTGCAGCACCCCCTTTAAGAACCGCATTTGGGGGTCGGCTGGTTTGGTCACTAGAAAAGCATCAACCTTGGCCATGGCATCACTCATTTTACCGGCGGCCATCAATAGGTTGACGTCTTGGGCCTCATCCGCGCGGACACTGGCCGTGGCACAAACGAGTGCAAGAAAAAGCAAGCGGGCGTTTGTTTGAAGAGTGACGTTCATGGACTTACTAGTAATTCAGTGTGAAATCTATTTATCAAATGATAAAAAATGATTGTATTCAATTAATTAAATTTAAAAATATTTTTTTACCACTTAGTTCCAATTCACACCACCGCCCATTCCAGCCGTCACTTTACGGCGCTGCCGAGCGCTGCGTACGCCCCAACATTCGCCTGAGCAGGTGCTCCAAATCATCAATATAGGTAAACACCGCGGGGACCACCAGCAAGCTGAGCAGCGTGGAGGTGATCAGACCGCCAATCACGGCAATCGCCATCGGTGAACGAAAGCTGGGGTCGGCACCCCAGCCCAAGGCCAGCGGCATCATGCCGGCGCCCATGGCGATGGTGGTCATCAGAATAGGTCGGCTGCGCTTGTGGCAGGCATCGACCAGTGAGTCAAAGCGACTTTTGCCCTCGGCGCGGGCCAAAATCGCGTAGTCCACCAGCAGAATCGAGTTTTTGGTGACGATGCCCATCAGCATGATGAGCCCGATCATGGACGGCATGGACAGTGCCCGCCCGGTCAGCAACAGCGCCACAAAGGCACCGCCCATGCTCAAAGGCAGCGCCGCCAAAATGGTGATGGGCTGCATAAAGTCATGAAACAAGAGCACCAGCACCCCATAAATGCACAGCACGCCAATCAGCATGGCAATGCCAAAGCTGGCAAACAAAGCCTGCATTTCCTGCGCATCGCCCAGCTCGGCTATTTGCACGCCCGGGGGCAGGTTTTTAAGGCTGGGGAGCGCGCGTGCCTCGGCGTTGACCTCGCCCAACTGGCGCCGGCCCAACTCTACGTCTAGCGTGACGTTGCGGCTGCGGTTGAGGCGGTCAATTTGCGCCGGGCCACTTTCCAGGGTGAGCGTGGCGACCGAGCCCAGCAGCACCGTGCCATTTTTGCCCGGCACGGTCAGGCGCGCCAAGGCGGCCAAATCAGCGCGTACGGCGTTGGGCAGCTTGACGCGAATGGGCACTTGGCGCTCGGACAAATTGAGCTTGGGTAGCTGGGTGTCGTAGTCACCGGCGGTGGCTACGCGCACGGTCTCTCCAATGCTGGCCGCTGTGACGCCTAGGTCAGCAGCGCGGGCACTGTCCGGGCGCACGATGATCTCGGGGCGCACCAGTGAGGCGCTGGAGCTGACGTTGCCCACACCGGCCAAGGTGCGCAGTTCGCGCTCCACCTTTTGCGCGCTGGCCAGCAGGGCCACGGGGTCATCACTTTTCAGCACCAACTGCATCTTCACGCCGGTATCGGGCGGGCCGACGTTGAACCGGGCCCCGGGGATATCGCCCATTTTTTGGCGCAGCTGCGCTTCAATGTCCGCCATGCCCTCGGTACGGTCGTCGCGGTGGCTGGTGGTGAGCGTCAGCACAGCCCGGCGCGCCTCAGCAGCGGCACCGGGCGCAAAGGCGTCGCCACTGGAGCCGCCGCCAATAGAACTAAAAATATGCTTCACGGCGGGCACCGTCATCGCGGCCAGACGGGCGCGCTCGGCCACGGCTTGGGTTTCGGCCAGCGTGCTGCCCGGTGGCAACTCCAGGTTGATCTGGGTTTGGCCACGGTCAGCGGCGGGCACAAAGCCGGTCGGCAGCAGGGGCACCAGCGCAATGGAGCCGACAAAAAAGAGCGCAGCTCCGGTCATGGTCAGCCCCCGGTGGCGCAAACACCAGCGCATGGTGCGCATGTAGCCCGCCATCAAAGGGCCATCAGGGGGCTCAACAAAGGCCATCTTGCCGTCAGCCCGTGCCGCCTGTTTGTGCGGTTTCAAAATATAAGCCGCCATCATGGGCGTCAGCAGGCGCGCCACCAGCAGCGAGGCCAAAATGGCCAGCACCGCCGTCCAGCCAAACTGCTTGAAAAACAAACCCGGCACCCCGCCCATAAAGGCTGTGGGCAAAAACACCGCCACCAGCGCAAAGGTGGTGGCAATCACGGCCATGCCGATCTCGTCGGCCGCCTCCATGGCCGCCTGAAACGGCGACTTGCCCATGCGCAGGTGACGCTCGATGTTCTCAATCTCCACAATGGCATCGTCCACCAGCACGCCCACCACCAGCGCCAGCGAAAGCAAAGTGACGGTATTGAGGGTGTAGCCAAAATAGTACAAGCCCAAGAAAGTAGGGATCACCGACAAAGGCAAAGCCGCCGCCGAGACCAACGTGGCGCGCCAGTCGCGCAGAAACCACCACACCACCAAAATAGCCAGCAGCGCGCCCTCGTAGAGCAGCTCCATCGAACCCTTGAAGTTCTCGGCCACCGGCGCGGCGTTGTCAATCACCTGCGTCAGGGCCATGGTGGGGTGAGCCAATTGCAGCTCGGCCACGGCAGCGCTCACGCCCCGGGCCACGTCAATTTCGCTGGCGCCTTTGGTGCGAAACACCTCAAAACCGACCACAGCGCGGCCGTCCTGGGTGGCCACAGCGCGTGGCTCGGCCACGGTGTCAAGCACGCGGGCTACTTCAAATAAGCGAATGTAGCGGCCATCGCCTAAGGGAATGTCCAGCTGCGCCAACTCTGCCGCGGTTTTAACCGTGGCAATGGTGCGCACCGACTGCTCGGCCCCACTCACATCCCCGCGCCCGCCCGGCGCCTCTTGCTGCACCTGCTTTAAGCGGCGCGACACATCAAGCGCGGTCACCTTGAGGGCCGCCATTTTGTCGGCGTTCAGCTCCACCCGGATCTCCCGGGTGACGCCGCCCATGCGTTTGACCGCGCCCACGCCCGGCACGCTGATCAGGCGCTTGGCCACGGTGTTGTCCACAAACCAACTCAGCGCCTGGTCGTCGATCAGGCTTGCAGCGCCAGGGGTACTGGCCGGGGCCACTGCATAGGTTTGCACCACACGCCCGGCCGTTGACGCCTTTGTCACCGAGGGGTCGCGCACGTCAGAGGGCAAGTCGGCCCGCACGCGGGCCACGGCATCGCGCACGTCGTTAACCGCCTCGGCAATGGGCTTCTCCAACACGAACTCAACGGTGACCGAGACCTCGCCGTCGAGCACTTTGGTGAAGATATTTTTTACGCCTTGCAGCGTGGCCACGGCGTCTTCAAGCTTGCGCGCCACTTCGGTTTCGAGTTGGGCCGGTGCGGCGCCCGAAAGTGAGGCGCTGATGGTGACAATCGGAAGCTCAATGTCCGGAAAGTCTTGCACCACACTGGCTTTGAACGACAACAAGCCGGCCAAGGACAGCAGCACAAACAACATGATGGCCGGCACCGGGTGCTTGATGGAGAGCGAAGAAAAGTTCACTTTTGCTCCTTATTTAGAAGCTGTTTTAGCAATGCTGGCGGGCTCTACAGGCCCAATAGATGCTGGTTTTTCGAGCGGCACCACTTTGGCCAAGTCGCCGTCATTCAAAAACCCGGCGCCACTGGCCACCAACACATCGCTGGCACTGGCACCGGCCAGCACCTCGACCCGGTCACCCACGCGGCGCCCGATTTGCAGCTTGGTCTGGCTCACGCGTTGGTCTGTATTGAGCCGAAACGCGTAGCTAAACCCGTCGCGCACCACCACGGCCTGCTGCGGCACCGTCAAGGCCGGGGAGGTGCCCAGCTCAAACTCACCCCGGGCGAACATGCCTGGGCGGGCCGCACTTGGGCTCGTCGCAGGCACAAGCGGCAGATCTACATAGACCAAGCCGGTGCGGGTTTGCGGGTCAACGGTGGGCGCCACCACGCGCACCCGGCCTTGCAAGGGCGCGCCGCTGGCGGCAGTGACACTCACCTGCGTGCCCACTCTCAGGCGGCTCAGTTCAGCCGAGGTCACTTCGGCGCGCCATTCCAGACGGCCCTGGCGAATCAGGCGAAACAGCTCGGCGCCATTGCCGACCACCGCACCCACCGTAGCCGTGCGCGTGGAGATCACACCGGCGTCAGGCGCCAGCACCTGCGTGTATTTAAGGCGCAGCAGTTGCGAGGCCAAAGCAGCCTTGGCCGACTCGACCCGCGCCCGCGCCGTTTGCTCGGCGGT
>CAIMHL010000177.1 GCA_903840825.1 uncultured beta proteobacterium | reverse complement strand
ATATCTTGCAATCATCTGTACATCTTTAACAAAAGTTGTCATCAAGACAGTGTTGTTGACAATTCGGCCATTAATGCTGGGAAGTTTCAAAAATCGAGGCGATAGCCTTAGGGAGTAAGTCATGGTTTCCAAGGTAGAAAGCTCAAAAGTGGGCGGTGTAGTGGATGTGGTCATCATGGCCGCCGGAAAAGGCACGCGCATGAAAAGCAAACTCCCCAAAGTGTTGCATCTTTTGGCGGGCCGTGCACTGCTCAAGCATGTCGTTGACACAGCGGCAGAGTTACTGGCCCGTCAGGTGACAATTATCACCGGGCACGGTGCTATGGAAGTAGAAGCTGCTTTAGCAATACCCACGGGCTCTACAGCCAAATTTGATATAAATTTTGTACGCCAAGAGCCACAGCTCGGCACGGGCCATGCCTTGCAACAAGCCGTGCCCGTTTTGCGTGATGACGGCATTGTGGTGGTGCTCTCGGGCGATGTACCCTTGATTGCGGCGGACACCTTGCAGCAGCTCATCAATGCCTGCGGCGGAACGCAATTGGCGCTGTTAACGATTGATTTTGCCGACCCCACGGGCTACGGCCGCATCGTGCGCCAAGGCGAGCAAGTGCAAGCTATTGTGGAGCACAAAGACGCCAGTGACGCACAGCGCGCCATCAAGGAGATTTACAGTGGCATCATGGCCGTGCCTGCCAAGCCGCTCAAAGCCTGGCTGGCGCGCCTGGACAACAAAAATTCTCAGGGCGAGTACTACCTGACCGACATTGTGAAATTTGCCGTGGCCGATGGCGTGCCCGTGGTGGCGCACAAGATCAGCGACGCCTTGCAGGTGGCGGGCATCAACAGCCCGGTGCAACTCGCTGAGCTAGAGCGCGCTTTCCAAATGCGCCAAGCGGTGCAGCTGATGGAGCAGGGCGTGCGTCTGGCAGACCCGGCGCGTCTCGATGTGCGTGGCCAACTGGTCTGCGCGCAAGATGTGTCGATTGATGTGAACTGTGTTTTTGAAGGCACTGTTACCTTGGGGGAGGGCGTCAAAATTGGGGCCAACTGTGTCATCGCCAACGCCACCATTGCCGCCGGTGCCGTGATTCACCCCTTTTCCCATATTGAGGGCGGCAAGCCCGGCACCAAAGACGCTATTGAAGTGGGGGCTGGGGCGCTGATTGGCCCGTTTGCCCGCCTGCGCCCCGGTGCCAAGCTGGGCCCTGAGGTGCATATTGGTAATTTTGTGGAGGTCAAAAACTCGACGCTGGCCCGGGGCGCCAAAGCCAATCACCTGGCCTATTTGGGCGATGCCACGGTGGGCGAGCGTGTGAACTATGGGGCGGGCAGCATCACGGCTAATTACGATGGCGCCTTCAAACACCGCACCGTGATTGAGGCCGATGTCCACATTGGCAGCAACTGCGTGCTCATCGCTCCGCTCACGGTGGGCGCTGGTGGCACGGTGGGCGGTGGCTCCACCATCAGCAAAGACACCGCGCCAGGTGCTTTAAGTGTGGCGCGCGGCAAGCAGGTGAGCATTGCCAACTGGAAGCGTCCCGCCAAATGAACTCCAAACAACTTCAGCGCGACTTGCAGCAAGCCCGCGCTGAGTTGGCGGATTTCACCCACACGGTCTCGCACGACCTGCGCGCCTCGCTGCGCCACGTCACAGCCTATGTGCAAATCATCCGGGAAGACCTAAACGGGCAGGGTTCTGATGCCCTGCTGTCACACCTGGACCAAGTCAGCCAGTCTGCCCGGCACATGGGTTTGCAAATAGACGGTTTGGCAGAAATGGCCCGCTTGACCCGTGTTGACTTGCAGTCAAAACCGCTGGACCTGGCCCCCATGCT
>CAIMHL010000176.1 GCA_903840825.1 uncultured beta proteobacterium | reverse complement strand
ACTCAGGATGTGGTTCAGCAGCAGCACAAGACGCTGCTGAAGCTCTTCAACAGCCCAGGCGGGCGGTTGCAGGTTGGGAAGGGGAAGGTTTTGAATAAAACCTTCCAAAAAAGAAAAAGGGGACTGTGTTGCCATAGTCCCCGATTATTCCTGAATTTCCCTGCTCTCTCAGGGTGTCAGCCGTTGACCTTTATTGCAGCGCCTGGACCCCGGCGACTAACCAGCCACTCTGGCCGTTGATAGGCTTGGTCATGTTCCAGACTTCGCGGAAGGGGTTCGGGCCAGCCGAGGCTTCTTCACGGATCATGCCGGAGAACTCAACGCTCACCATGTAGTCATCGCCCACTTCTTCGATGCCCAGGAGTTGGGCCTCAATCATGACCACTTCGGTCAAATTCGAGGGACCACCGGTGTGCAACTCGCGCTCAGCGAGTTGGGCCTGAATTTCTTTGAGCATGCTGTCAGTCATCATGACTTTCAGGGAAGCGATGTCTGATTTATCCCAAGCAGCCTGAAGTGACACAAAGTTGGCTTTGGCCGAACGCAGAAAACCTTCTGTGTCAAAACCCGCAGGAATTCCCCAAGTTTGCGCGCCACCCAAAGCAGAACCTATCATGGAGCCGGACGCACTGGGCGCCGCATTCAGGCCCTCAAAGGCCGTGCTGTTGCGCTCGAAGGGACGGGCAGATGCGTCGTTACCGACGTTTTCTGGCCGGTAGGTGCTCGGTGTTTGAACCGAACCCGAGCCAGCACCCTGGAATGCAAATGGTGAACTAGCCGGCGTCCGCGACTGAGCGGCTTTGCGTGAGCGCATATACCAACCCACTGCCAGCATGAGGGCCGCAGCAATCAGACCAAACATCAGGAACTGGGCAATGGCGCCGCCGCCGATACCCAGCGAGCTGGCCAACCAAGCCAAGCCCAAGCCAGCGGCCAAACCGCCCAGCATGGCGCCCCAAGGACGCTTGGGTGCAGCCGCTGCCGCAGGTGCGGGCGCTGCGGCAGGTGCTTTGGCAGCCCCTTGCGCGGGTGCAGCTTGGCGCTGCGTCACATTACCGGACTGCTGCCCGAAGGATTTTCCGCCACCCATACGCTTGGCCTCTGCATTGATGCCAGCAAGCATCAAAAATACCGCCAATAACAAAGACCAAAATTTCATGACGTCTCCTAAAAATTACTTAACATTTAATTCCGACATGCAAGGCTACCAGCCCACCCGTCATGTTGTGGTAATCCACATGCCCAAAGCCATTATTTTTCATCAGGTTTTTAAGCACTTCCTGGGTAGGATGCATGCGGATAGACTCGGCCAGGTAGCGATAACTGGAGTCATCGCCCGCTACCAGCTGCCCCAGTTTGGGCAGCACCTTGAATGAATACCAGTCGTACACCTTCTCCAGAGGCGGTGCCACTTTGGAGAATTCCAGCACCAGCAACTTGCCGCCGGGTTTGAGCACCCGGTTCATCTCGGCCAGTGCCCCGTCTTTGTGCGTCATGTTGCGCAAGCCAAAAGCGACGCTAACCACATCAAAGTGATTGCTAGGGAAAGGCAGTTTCTCGGCATCACACACCAGCGTGGGCAAGACGACACCAGCATCGAGCAGGCGATCACGCCCGGTGCGCAGCATGGCTTCATTGATATCGGTGTGCACCACGCGGCCGGTTTTACCCACTTTTTTGGAGAAAGCCAAGGCCAAGTCCCCGGTGCCGCCCGCGATATCAAGCACCTGCGAGCCTTCGCGCAAGTCAGCGACCTGCACCGTAAAGGCCTTCCAGACGCGGTGCAAACCCATCGACATCAGGTCGTTCATCAAGTCGTACTTGGGGGCCACAGAGTCGAACACGCCCCGGACGTGCTTTGCCTTCTCAGTCTCGTCAACCGATTGATAACCAAAATGTGTTGTTGTCATGGGTGGATACTAAACATGGAATACACAGGACTAGATGAGGTTTCCCCTAGCCTAGGCATTTTGTTGTAATTATGATGAATATAGGCTTAGAAGCCCTGAATACATGCTCAACCAGCTATTTAATAAATAGCAAGCTTAATGACTGGCGCAGCCGTGGCCCGCTTTTTCAGGCATCGGGGTATCGCGCGTCGCACCTGCGGCACTCAGCCGCCCTTCGTAGGCGGCCCAGAGCTCGCCCTGCTGAGAACCCAAAAAGTAGAGGTATTCCCAAGAAAAAATACCGGTGTCGTGTCCGTCAGAAAACGCCGGTTGCACCGCATAGTTGCCCACCGGCTCCAACCCAGACAGCTCAACTTCGCGCTTGCCGGTTTGCAGCACCTCCTGGCCGGGTCCGTGCCCCTGCACCTCGGCCGATGGTGAGTACACCCGCATCAGCTCGAAAGGAATGCGGAAATCAGCGCCATCAGAGAAGGTGACCTGCAACACCCTGGACTGGCTGTGCACCGTGATGTCTTGTGGCGTGGGAGCGCCTGCTTTCAAACCTGCCATAGAGTCCACCTTTTGTAGTTAATGATCAAACCAGCACGCGTTCAATGCCACCGTTGTTGGCTTTGCTGACGTAATCAGGCATCCACTGGTCACCCAAAATCTGGTTGGCCATTTCCACCACAATGTAATCGGCTTCCAGGAGACCGTTTTTCAGGTCATCGCCAAAACGGCTTAGTCCTTGCAGACACGCGGGGCAAGAGGTCAAAATTTTGACGTTTTCCTTGGCCCCCAACAGTCCCTTGTCGCGCAGTTCGGTTTCGCCCTTGAGAATTTCTTCTTCCTTGCGAAAGCGGATTTGGGTAGAAATATCGGGCCGGTTCAACGCCAGGGTACCCGCCTCGCCGCAGCAGCGCTCGGACTGGATCACGTTATCACCCAACAAAGCCTTGACGGTTTTGATGGGCTCTTGCAGCTTCATGGGGCTGTGGCATGGGTCGTGGAACAGGAAGGCACCCGCGTTAGCCAAGGTGATGCCCTTTTCCAGCAAAAATTCATGGATGTCGATGATGCGACTGCCGGGGAATATCTTGTCAAATTCATAGCCCTGCAACTGGTCGTAGCAAGTGCCACAGCTCACCACGACGGTTTTGATGTCAAGGTAGTTCAGCGTGTTGGCCACCCGGTGGAACAGCACGCGGTTGTCGGTGATGATCTTGTCTGCTTTGTCAAACTGGCCCGAGCCGCGTTGCGGGTAGCCGCAGCACAAATAACCCGGCGGCAACACGGTTTGCACGCCCGCATGCCAGAGCATGGCCTGCGTGGCCAGCCCCACTTGGCTGAACAGACGTTCAGAGCCGCAGCCGGGGAAGTAAAACACCGCCTCTGTCTCGGATGTGGTGGTTTTCGGGTCCCGGATGATGGGCACGTAGTCTTTGTCTTCAATGTCCAGCAAGGCGCGGGCCGTCTTTTTGGGCAAACCACCAGGCAGCTTCTTGTTCACAAAGTGAATAATTTGCTCTTTGATGGGCGCCGTGCCTACCGACGAAGGCGGTGCTTTGGTCTGCTTGCGCGAAATAACCTTGAGCACGTCAGACGCGATACGCTGCGCCTTGATCGCCACATCGACCATCAAGGTACGTGCAAATTTGATCGTCTCAGGGTTGGTCGCGTTCAGCATGAACATGGCGGCAGCCCCAGCGGGACGGAACGACTTCTTCCCCATTTTGCGCAAGAGGTTGCGCATATTCATGGAGACTTCACCAAAGTCAATATTCACCGGGCAAGGCGACAGGCACTTGTGGCACACCGTGCAATGGTCGGCGACGTCTTCAAATTCTTGCCAATGGCGAATGGAGATGCCCCTGCGGGTTTGCTCTTCGTACAAAAAGGCTTCGACCAAGAGCGAAGTGGCCAAAATCTTGTTGCGTGGGCTGTACAGCAGGTTGGCGCGTGGCACATGGGTGGCACACACCGGTTTGCACTTGCCGCAGCGCAGGCAATCTTTCACGCTGTCGGCAATAGCGCCAATGTCGCTTTGTTGCATGATGAGTGACTCATGCCCCATCAAGCCAAAGCTGGGGGTGTAGGCATT
Organism: uncultured beta proteobacterium; assembly: GCA_903840825.1. Taxonomy (GTDB): domain Bacteria; phylum Pseudomonadota; class Gammaproteobacteria; order Burkholderiales; family Burkholderiaceae_C; genus Rhodoferax. Next base: position 3,504 of record CAIMHL010000176.1, on the reverse strand, counting down.
GGTCAAATCAGCCTGCAATCCAAGCCCAGCTTGGGCTGGTGGTGCATTGGCAGCCGCAGGGGCTTGCCAGTTGCGCAGCAGCTTGCCTTTGTTGAAGCGCCCCTCGGGGTCCACTTTGGCTTTGTATTCGGTAAACGGACGCAGCTCTTCATCGCTCAAAAACTCCAGCTTGGTGATACCAATGCCATGCTCGCCCGAGATCACGCCGTCCAGTGAACGCGCCAGCGCCATGATGCGCTTGACCGCACCGTGGGCGGTTTGCAGCATCTCGTAGTCATCGCTGTTGACCGGCAAATTGGTGTGCACATTGCCGTCGCCCGCATGCATGTGCAAAGCGGCCCAAACACGGCCTTTGAGCACGCGTTGGTGCACAGCGTTGCACTCTTTCATGATCGGCTCAAACGCGACTCCGGTGAAGATGTTTTGCAAGGGTGCCCGCAATTGCGTCTTCCAACTAGCGCGCAAGGTGTGGTCTTGCAACTGCGAAAACAGCGGCTCCACGCCCTCAAGCCAACCCGACCAGAGCGTGCGAACCTCGCGCACCAGCGCCAGCGCTTGGGTCACGCGGTCGCCCAGCAACTCGGCTGAGGGAATTTCCACCGCGTCGTCGTGCTTGCCCAGTGGCAGGTTACCTTTGGCAAAGAACCCTTCCAACGCGTCGCACAAGGCAATTTTGTTGCGCAGGCTCAACTCAATATTGATGCGCTCAATGCCATCGGTGTACTCGGCCATGCGCGGCAGCGGAATGACCACGTCTTCGTTGATTTTGAAGGCGTTGGTGTGCTTGGAGATGGCCGCAGTGCGCTTGCGGTCCAGCCAAAACTTCTTGCGTGCGTCTTTGCTGATAGCAATAAAGCCTTCGCCACTGCGCGAATTGGCGATGCGCACCACCTCGGAGGTGGCACGGGCTACGTCGTCGGCGTTGTCACCAGCAATGTCGCCAAACAAGACCATTTTGGGCAAACCACCGCGTTTGGACTTGGTGGCGTACCCCACCGCCTTCAAATAGCGGTCATCGAGATGCTCCAAACCAGCGAGCAGCACCCCTGTGCGTTTTTGCTCGGCAAACATGAAGTCCTTGATCTCGACAATGCTGGGCACAGCGTCCCGGGCGTTGCCAAAAAACTCCAGACATACCGTACGCGTGTGCACCGGCATGCGGTGAACAATCCAGCGGGCGCTGGTGATGAGACCGTCGCAGCCCTCTTTTTGAATGCCAGGCAGGCCACTCAAAAACTTGTCGGTGACGTCTTTACCAAGCCCCTCCTTGCGGAAAGATTTACCGGGAATGTTCAGGACCTCGGTGCGCAGCGGCGTTTTGCCATCGGCTTTGAAGTAATTCAACTCAAAACTGGCCATCTCGGCGTCGTGAATCTTGCCCAAATTGTGGCGAACGCGTGTCACCTCCAGCCACTCGGCCTGCGGTGTGACCATGCGCCAGCTGGCTAGGTTGTCCAGCGCGGTGCCCCACAGCACGGCTTTTTTACCGCCCGCGTTCATGGCAATGTTGCCTCCGATACAGGAAGCCTCGGCCGAGGTGGGGTCCACAGCAAACACATAGCCGCCACGCTCGGCCGCATCGGCCACGCGCTGGGTGACTACACCGGCTTCGGTCCACACAGTGGCTACCGGCTCCGTCAAACCGGGCAAGGACACCATTTCAACCTCGGTCATGGCCTCCAGCTTTTCGGTGTTGATGACCACGCTTTTCCAAGTCAGGGGAATGGCGCCGCCGGTGTAGCCCGTGCCGCCGCCCCGAGGAATGATGGTCAGGCCCAGGTCAATACAGCCCTTCACCAATCCAGCCATCTCCACTTCGGTATCGGGGGTCAGCACCACAAACGGGTATTCCACGCGCCAGTCGGTCGCGTCCGTCACATGACTTACGCGCGACAGGCCATCGAACTTGATGTTGTCTTTGGCGGTGAGCTTGAGCAGCAAACGCTGGGTTTTGCGGCGCAGGGCAGCAGTTTCAATAAAAGCAGCGTCAAAGGCTTGAACCGCTGCACGGGCCGCCTTCAGCAACTCGCCCACCACGGCATCGCGCTCAGGGTCAGACTCAGGTGTGCGGCGCTTTTGCACCTCGCCCAGACGGTGGTTCAGCGCCTCCACCAGCAGCACGCGGCGCTTAGGGTTGTCCAGCAAATCGTCTTGTAAATAGGGGTTGCGCTGCACCACCCAAATATCGCCCAGCACTTCATATAGCATGCGGGCCGAGCGACCCGTGCTGCGCTCGCCACGCAACAGATTCAACCAAGCCCAAGCGGGCGCACCCAACAAGCGAATAACGATTTCGCGGTCAGAGAAGGACGTGTAGTTGTACGGAATTTCGCGAATGCGGGCGTCATCAAGCGGCTCTTGTTCAAGAGCCGCCAGCAGGTGATTGATGGGTATGGGGGCGTTCATCGGTGTTTTATGTAGTTCAGCCGGGCGTGTCGCGGTGTGAAACAGGGGTAAACCCGGCTGTATGGCAATATTACCGCAGCCCGGTATTCACCTACTGAGGTGATGGGCAGAGGTGCCGCTGGACTGAGCGGGCCGTTTGGAGAAGCGCAAGCACCCTTTAATAAAGATACAACTCAAGCGCTACTAAATAAATAGCTGGCTAAGAAACTCTGTATTTGCTTAAAGGCCAATTTATTGTAAAAAAGTCCATCTGGCCCTTAGCCCCATGTAGCTTGTGCGACAGTCTGCGGGAAATCCCGATATCAGACAGCAACTAATCGGGTGTTTAATAAAACTTCAAACTTATCGTCATATTTATGACGCACCACCGTCACAATTCGTGACTAAGCTCTCCCCTTTTAATGAAGGAAATTGCATGAAATTCAAACTCATTGCCCTCGCGCTCGCCAGCGCGACCTGCCTGGCAGCCCACGCGCAAACCGAAGTTCAGTGGTGGCACTCCATGACGGCGGTGAACGGCGAATGGGTCAACGACCTGGCCAAAGATTTCAATGCCAAGCAAAAAGACTACAAAATTGTGCCCACCTTCAAGGGCTCTTACGATGAGTCCATGACCGCCGCTGTGGCGGCCTTCAGAGCCGGCAATGCGCCGCATATTTTGCAGGTGTTTGAAGTGGGCACCGCCACCATGATGGCCAGCAAAAACGCCATTGTCCCGGTGGCTCAGGTGATGAAGGATGCCGGTCAGAAATTTGACCCCAAAGCCTACATCTCCGCCGTGGCCGGTTACTACACCGCACCCAACGGCCAGATGCTGAGCTTTCCCTTCAACAGCTCCACCACCGTTTTTTACTACAACAAAGACGCCTTTAAAGCTGCCGGCCTGGACCCAGAGAAAGCCCCCAGCAGCTGGCCTGAGGTAGCGCTGGCCGCCGCCAAGCTCAAGGCCAATGGCCACAAATGCCCACTGACCCTTGCCTGGCAGGGCTGGACCCAGCTGGAGAGCTTCTCGGCCTGGCACAACGTCGAATTTGCCACCAAAGCCAACGGACTTGGCGGCATGGACGCCCGCATGAAAGTGGACTCGCCTCTGCATGT
>CAIMHL010000175.1 GCA_903840825.1 uncultured beta proteobacterium | reverse complement strand
TTTTGGCAGTAAATAGTCTGCCAAGTATCGAATAAAGTAGAGGCTCAGAAAGGAGTCCTGCAAAACGCCTTTCGTTGCGCTCATTGCGACCGCCTTTTTCATCATTAACCAACCCGCTTCACACCATGACCGAACGCACCTCCAAGCACCGCCTGCAAGTGGCCACCAACTTGCTCCAGTTCATCGACACCCAGGTTTTGCCGGGCACTGGTGTGACGCCGTCCAAGTTTTGGAAAGGGTTTGACGCTCTCGTGGCCGATCTGGCGCCCAAAAATATCGCCCTGCTAGCCGAGCGTGATCGCCTGCAAACCGAGATGGACCAATGGCACACCGCCCACCCCGGCCCTGTTGCCGACATGTCTGCGTACCGTGCTTTTTTGGAACAAATTGGCTACCTCGTGCCCAACCCCAAAAAGGTGCGTATCACCACGTCAAAAGTTGATGCTGAGTTGGCCATTCAAGCAGGTCCGCAGTTGGTGGTGCCGGTGCTCAATGCGCGTTATGCCTTGAACGCAGCCAACGCTCGTTGGGGCAGTTTGTATGATGCGCTGTACGGCACCGACGTGATCGATGAGGCCAAGGGCTGCGAAAAAGTCGGCAAAAAAGGCGGCTACAACCCCAAGCGTGGCGCCAAGGTCATTGCCTACGCCCGCCATGTGCTCGACCGCACCGTGCCCCTGCGCAAAGGCTCGCACGTTGACTCGGTGAGCTACCGCATCAAAGACGGCAAGTTAGCGGTCAAGTTGGCCGACGGCTCGAACACCAGCTTGGCTGCGCCCGCGCAATTCGTCGGTTACCAGGGTGAAGAAAAAGCCCCCAGCAGCGTGCTGTTTGCGCACAACGGCTTGCACCTGGATTTGCAAATCAACCGAACCACCGCCATTGGCGCTGTTGATGCCGCCGGCGTGAGCGACTTGGTGCTGGAGTCGGCCCTTTCCACCATTCTGGACCTGGAAGACTCCGTCGCCGTGGTGGACGCAGACGACAAAGTGCTGGCCTACAGCAACTGGCTGGGCATTTTGCAAGGCACGCTGACCGAAAGCATCACCAAGGGCGACAAAACCTTTACCCGTGGTTTGAACGCCGACCGCGTTTACACCCCCGCGTCTGGCAAAGGCAAAAAGGTCACGCTGCATGGCCGCTCGCTCATGTTTGTGCGCAACGTGGGCCACCTGATGACCAACCCAGCCATTTTGTACACCGACAAAGCGGGTGAAGTGCGCGAGATTCCTGAAGGTATTTTGGACGCCGTGGTCACCACCACCATCGCCATTCACGACTTGAAGCGCACCGCCAAAGATGCCATTCGCAACTCGCGCAAAGGCTCGGTCTACATCGTCAAGCCCAAAATGCACGGCCCCGCAGAGGTGGCATTTGCCGCTGAGTTGTTCACCCGCGTCGAGAAGATGCTGGATCTGGAAGACAGCACGGTCAAGCTGGGCATCATGGACGAAGAGCGCCGCACCAGTGTGAATTTGAAAGCCTGTATTGAAGCCGCCAGCAGCCGCGTGGCCTTCATCAACACCGGCTTCCTGGACCGCACCGGCGACGAGATGCACACCGCCATGCACGCCGGCCCGATGATCCGCAAGGGCGATATGAAAGCCAGCGCCTGGATTCAGGCTTACGAGCGCAACAACGTGTTGGTCGGCCTGCATTGCGGCCTGCGCGGCAAGGCGCAAATCGGCAAGGGCATGTGGGCCATGCCTGACCTCATGAAGTCCATGCTGC
>CAIMHL010000174.1 GCA_903840825.1 uncultured beta proteobacterium | reverse complement strand
GATGCGGTTCACAGGAGATGACGAGATGCAATCCAACACTCACACATACAAGGCTATAGGGAGCCGGATTATCGTGACCATGCTGGCCGGGTTCTGTCGAAGTAAGCATAAACGACAACCTAGGCCCTACTTTTTTCCTTTGAATGGCGGCTACAAGATCTGCTGTGTAGGCCTCTATCCAACAACGCTGAGCGGCGTGTTAATTGCGAAAACTCTACCGAGGTTTCCTAGGGTTTTCCCTCTGGTTGGCGCAGCTCCAGATCGTGACAATCACTTCGATAGATAGCTATTTCAGCTGATTTGCTTTGGAGAATTTTCGATGACACACACCTTTCGGTTTTTGATAGCAAGCGCTTTTGCGGCGCTGACGGCAAGCTCGCCGGCAGTCGCGCAGACAGAATGGAAGTTCAATAACAGTTATGCACCGTCGCGTGCTGAGTCAGGCTTTGTCCGTGACTTTGTGGCGAATGTGAACAAGAACGCTGCGGGGAGGTTCAAAATTAACCTCTTGGAGGGCGGTGCGATGGGCCTCAAGGATGTGGACGCTTTGCGCTGGATGCAGGATGGCACGCCAGAGTTGGGCTTCATATGGCCGCCATTTTTGGGCCGAGACACACCAGATTTGGCGTCCGTCTATGTCTATGGCTCGGTCACTGGTGCGGAGGAGCATTTGAAAGCACTGCCGGCTGTCAAGGAAATACTTGCAGAGGGAATGCGAAAAAATAAAATTGAGCCCATTGGATTTATGGGGTTGTCGATTCTGAATGGAACGATTTTTTGCCGGCAGCCTGTCAAGTCACTCGCCGACTTAAAAAAGTACAAGCTTCGTGTTGGTACCCGGGAGCAAATTGAAACCTTCAAGGCACTCGGGGTTGCTGCCCAAACAGTTGCACAACAGGAGTTGTATTCTGCGCTACAGACTGGGGTAATTGACTGCGCTTTGTACCCAGCGCGGATTGCCAATACCGTCTCACTGCAGGAGGTGGCGAAGTATGCAATTGACACCGGCTTTCCATTCCCGCCGGTACCTTACGTCATCATGGCTAATCAGGCTAAGTGGGCGGCATTGCCGGACAACCTAAAGAGCGTTATCAAATCGGCTGTTGCAGAACTGGAAAAGGCAAGCTTTGATTTTTCCGGCGATATCAAAGGCGAGGCGGAAGCGCGCGAAAAGCTAAAAGCGCAGGGGGTTACATTCCATGATGACATGAGCGCAGCAGATAAACAGGCAATTAGGTCGGCTGCGATGAAGACTTGGGATCTCATCGCTAAAGAGACTAAAAGTAGTGAAAATCAGGCAAAGATTATGAAAATGATGGGCCTTAAAAATTAACCAGACTTTCCAATGAGTCGCACAGAGGTCGTGCGTGCCGAGGGCAGCATTGTGGAAACCTGGCTGAATCGACTTGCGAAAGGGCTGCTAGTGCTCTCGGGCCTTGCAAATCTCGCTATCTTTTTAATTGTTCTGCTTGCTGTTGGAATGCGCTACCTATCTGGTTCGCCTTTGCCCCAGACAGAAGAGCTATCAGGATTATTTTTGGTGGCGAGTGTATTCTTGGTTATGCCATTAACTATTGTTGCCAATCTCAATATTCGGGTTACCCTTATCACCGACCGATTG
>CAIMHL010000173.1 GCA_903840825.1 uncultured beta proteobacterium | reverse complement strand
GTGTCGCCTAGGTGAAAACGGGGTTGATGAAAGCCATGGTTTGGAATTGTTTAAAGAATACACTTTATTTAAAGGCTTAGAAATTCCTCACACAGTCAAGCCCAGCCACCCTAACTTGAGTCCGCCATGACCGAAGCATTTGTGTTTGATGCCATCCGCACCCCGCGCGGCAAAGGCAAAAAAGACGGCAGTCTTTTTGAGGTAAAGCCCGTTAACTTGCTGGCCGGCGTGCTCAGTGCGTTGCAAGTCCGAAACAAACTCGACACCTCACAGGTGGACGATGTCGTGATGGGCGTGGTGTCGCCGGTAGGCGAACAAGGCGCGGTGATTGCCAAAGTGGCCGCCCTCAAAGCAGGCTGGGATTTCAGGTGCTCGGGGGTGCAGATCAACCGGTTTTGCGCCTCTGGCCTGGAGGCTGTTAACCTGGCGGCCCAAAAAGTGCGTTCGGGCTGGGAAGACCTGGTGGTGGCAGGTGGTACAGAAAGCATGAGCCGCGTGCCCATTGGCTCAGACGGCGGCGCCTGGGCCAACGACCCCGAAACCAACTGCGCCACCGCGTTTGTGCCGCAAGGCATAGGCGCTGATTTGATCGCCACCCTGGAAGGTTTTACGCGGGATGATGTGGACGCCTTTGCCTTAGAGTCCCAACGGCGCGCCGCCCATGCCCGCAGCAGCGGCTACTTTGACGCCTCTATTGTTCCCGTGACCGATGCGCTGGGGCAAATTATTTTGGCGCAAGACGAGTTCATCAAACCCAACACCACGCTTGCGGGCTTGGCCGCCCTAAAACCAGCGTTTGAACACATGGGCAGCCTGGGCTTTGATGACATCGCCCTCACCCGCTACCCGCAGGTAGAGCGCATCCACCATGTGCACCACGCGGGAAATTCATCCGGCATTGTGGACGGCGCCGCAGCCCTATTGATCGGCTCGGAAGCGGCAGGCAAAATTCACGGCCTCACCCCGCGCGCCCGCATTGTGTCTGCAGCCTTGAGTGGGGCCGACCCGACCATCATGCTGACCGGCCCAATGCCTGCCGCCCGCAAAGCGCTCCTAAAAGCGGGCTTGCGCATTGACCAGATTGATCTGTTTGAAGTGAACGAAGCCTTCGCTGCGGTGGTCATGCGCTTCATGAAGGAGATGAAAGTGCCACACGACAAGGTGAACGTCAACGGCGGTGCCATTGCGATGGGCCACCCGCTGGGCGCTACCGGCGCGATGATTTTGAGCACCTTGATTGATGAACTGCACCGCCGAAAACTCCGCTACGGCCTGGCCACTTTGTGCGTGGGCGGCGGCATGGGCATCGCCACCATTGTGGAGCGCATCTGATGAAAACCATTCGCTACGAACTCGAAAACGGCATTGCCACCCTCACCTTTGATGAGCCCGACTCGCCGGTCAACACCATGTGCCGACAGTGGCAAGACGACCTGACCGAAGTGACCGCCCAAGTACTGCACGACCAAGCTGCTATCAAGGGGGTGGTGCTGGCCTCGGCCAAAAGCACTTTTTTTGCAGGCGCTGACTTGAAAGGCGTGATGCGCCTCAAACCGTCTGACGCCCCAGCCATCTTTAACGAAGTAGAGCTGATGAAGCGAAACTTTCGCACCCTGGAAACCCTGGGCAAGCCCATCGTGACCTGCTTGAATGGCACTGCCTTAGGGGGAGGCTGGGAAGTGGCGCTGCTGGGTCACCACCGCATCGCCATTGATGACCCAAAAATTAAGTTGGGTCTGCCTGAGGTGAC
>CAIMHL010000172.1 GCA_903840825.1 uncultured beta proteobacterium | reverse complement strand
GTCATTGTGGACCCCGCTTCCAACTGGCCTTTGTTTGCCGAGAAAACCAAGCAGTTGCTGGGCCAAGACAAGGTCGCCGTTATTTTTGGCTGCTGGACTTCTGTGTCCCGCAAGTCGGTGTTGCCTGTGGTTGAAGAAATGAACGGTTTGCTGTTCTACCCCGTGCAATACGAAGGCGAAGAGCTCTCCAAAAACGTGTTTTACACCGGTGCCGCGCCTAATCAGCAAGCCATTCCTGCGGTGGATTATTTAATGAGCAAAGAGGGTGGCGCTGCCAAGCGTTGGGTGCTTTTGGGCACCGACTACGTGTACCCCCGCACCACCAACAAAATTTTGCGCGCTTATCTGAAATCCAAAGGCGTGAAAGACACCGACATCGACGAAAAATACACCCCGTTTGGCCACTCCGATTACCAAACCATCGTGGCTGACGTGAAGAAATTCTCTGCGGGCGGCAAGACTGCTGTGGTGTCCACCATCAACGGTGACTCCAATGTGCCTTTCTACAAAGAACTTGGCAACGCGGGCCTGAAAGCCAAAGACGTGCCGGTGGTGGCCTTCTCGGTGGGTGAAGAAGAGTTGCGCGGTGTGGACACCAAGCCTTTGGTTGGCCACCTGGCGGCCTGGAATTACTTCCAGTCCATCAAGAACCCAAGCAACGATGAGTTCATCAAGAAGTGGTCTGCCTATGCCAAAGCCAAGGGCATTGCCGGTCATAAAGACAAGGCTTTGACCAATGACCCCATGGAAGCCACCTACATCGGCATCAACATGTGGAAGCAAGCGGTTGAAAAAGCCAAGTCCACTGACACCGACAAAGTGATTGCCGCCATGGCCGGCCAAACCTTCAAGGCCCCCAGCGGCATCGTGAGCAAGATGGATGAAAAAAACCACCACTTGCACAAGTCGGTGTTCATCGGCGAGATCAAGGCTGACGGCCAGTTCAACGTGGTCTGGAAAACACCCGGCCCGGTGAAAGCCAAGCCATGGTCTCCGTACATCGAAGGCAACTCAGTCAAGCCTGATGAGCCTGTGAAGAAGTAATTCGTTTTCACGAAGTGGGCGGGGTTCATGCTTTGGCGTGAGCCCCTGTATTTTTTTTAAGAAAGTCTGTCAATGCTTCGACGATTAATCAGATTGACGACATTTGCTATATTATTTATAGCTAGTCAAGCACATTCCGCAGTGCTTTCAGAGCTAAAAGATATTGCAGTGGGTGAGCCCGATGCACGCATTGAGGCTTTGAATAAAGCGGTTGCCAATGCGGACGATAAAACAGCCGCATTTCTGCAAGCCCTGTCCGACGATGCCGTCAAAGTAGCCGGCGAGACCCTGGTGGTGGTCAAAGACGGCAAGGGGTTTGACCCCATCAGTGGTGCGTCCATGTCAGTGCCTGAAGGTGCTGAAGATGTGATGATCAACAACCGCATGCGCGGCGAACTGGACTCGGCGCTGGCCGCACTCAAATTATTTTCCAAAGACGACAAAACCCGCATTGCCGCCATCAAGCAATTGCAAAGCGATGCCGATGAGAGCAAATTGCCCCTGATCGAGAAAGCGTTTGCCGCTGAAGCCAATGCGCAAATCAAAGAGCAACTCGGCTTGGTGCGCGCGGCGGCCTTGCTCAACAGTGCCGATAAAACCAAACGTCTGGAAGCGGCCAAGCTGCTGGGCACCAGCACGCAGGCCAACACCAAAACTGTGTTGCTGGCACGCCTGCAAATTGAGACCGAGCCGGACGTGAAATCGGCCCTGCAAAACACGCTGCGCCAGGTGGAGGCCTCACTGGCTTGGGGCGACCGTCTTGGCGCCTTGTTCAGCGGCCTGAGCCTGGGTTCCATTTTGTTGCTGGTGGCATTGGGTTTGGCCATCACCTACGGGTTGATGGGGGTCATCAACATGGCCCACGGTGAGTTGATGATGGTGGGCGCCTACGCCACCTACGTGGTGCAAGGCTTGTTTCAAAAATACTTGCCCGGTGCCTTTGACTGGTATTTGCTGGCCTCGGTGCCGGTGGCCTTCATGGCCTCGGCCTTGATGGGGGCCGCGCTGGAGCGCTCGGTGATTCGCTATTTGTATGGTCGCCCGCTGGAGACTTTGCTGGCCACTTGGGGTATCAGCCTGATGCTGATGCAACTGGTGCGCACTCTGTTTGGCGCGCAAAACGTGGGCGTTGAAAACCCCTCGTGGATGAGTGGCGGCGTGCAAGTGCTGGGCAATTTGTCTTTGCCTTACAACCGTTTGGTCATCATCGCGTTTGCCGCTTTTGTG
>CAIMHL010000171.1 GCA_903840825.1 uncultured beta proteobacterium | reverse complement strand
GGAGTGGTAGTTCAGTTGGTTAGAATACCGGCCTGTCACGCCGGGGGTCGCGGGTTCGAGTCCCGTCCGCTCCGCCAAACAGAAACCCTAAGTAGTTGATCTACTTAGGGTTTTCCTATTTGTGCCGCTGCTTTCCTCGTATGAAATTAAATTAATTGAAATTTGCTTTCAACAAGCCCGTACTGCGTGAGTTAAGCTTGATTCATGAAACAAAAGAAATCTGAACTCCCCCGCAAGCCCCGCGTGCCGGTGCACTCTGCACCTTTAGCGCATGAAGTCCGCATCATTGGTGGTCAGTGGAAGCGCACCAAACTCGCTGTGGCTGATCGGCCCGGCCTGCGCCCCACGCCCGACCGCGTCCGCGAAACTTTATTTAATTGGCTAGGCCAAGATTTGACGGGCTGGCGCTGCATTGATGCATTTGCTGGCACGGGTGCTATCGGGTTTGAAGCGGCCTCCCGGGGTGCCAAAGAAGTGACTCTGGTTGAACAAGACTCGGCCCTTGTGGCGCAACTCAAGCGCATTCAAACTCAGTTGCAAGCCAGTGCAACGCAAATCGTTCGGGGTGATGGCGTAGCGGCACTCAAGCACCAAGACCCCGCCAGTATGGATGCCGTTTTTATTGATCCTCCGTTTGACTCCGTGTTGTTTGAGCCGGCCATTCAAGCCGCTGGCCGGGCAGTGGCGCTGGATGGTTTTGTGTACCTTGAAGCTCCCGTTTTGTGGACAGACGCACAGCTGGAACCAATGGGTCTTAAAGTCCATCGGCACTTGAAGGCGGGTGCTGTTCATGCCCATCTTTTGAAGCGGCTGAGCTGATCACTAAAACGCGCGCTGCATAATGCGGCCAAGGGCAGCCTTGCTTGACAAGGTGCCCTCCTAACTCATTTCAGACGTAGAGGCACACCATGGCGCACGATGTAATTGCTGTTTACCCCGGCACCTTTGACCCAATGACGCTTGGCCACGAGGATGTAGTCCGTCGAGCGACTCAGTTGTTCAGCCATGTGATTGTGGCCGTGGCTGCAGGGCACCACAAAAAAGCACTCTTCTCATTGGATGAGCGCATGGACATGGTGCGTGAGGCCGTCAAGGCCTATCCTCAGGTCAAGGTCGAAAGTTTTTCGGGTTTGATGCGTGATTTTGTGGTGTCTCGCGGTGGCAAGGCGATGGTGCGCGGTTTGCGTGCTGTGACAGATTTCGACTACGAGTTTCAGTTGGCCGGTATGAACCGGAGTTTGATGCCTGATGTCGAAACCGTATTCCTGACCCCCAGTGACAGATACCAATTCATTTCCAGCACCTTCGTTCGGGAGATTGCGACCCTAGGCGGCGAGGTGGATAAATTCGTCAACCCTTTGGTGAATTTGCGCTTGATGGAAAAAGTAGGTGGCTTACGGCCTCTTTAAACGCAGGCAACTTTTGACTCAACTCAAAGCTTGCCATTCGATCATCACCTAGGCTGCACGGGTTCAGTTTTAACAATAGTCTGAGGAATACAAATGAAAATATTATTGCCTGTTGATGGTTCAGAGGTTTCACTGGACGCCGTTAGATTCGTGATTCAAATGTCACTGTCGGGTTTGAAGTCCAGCGTTGTGCTGGCCAATGTTCAAGAGCCTGCTACTTTGTACGAGTTGGTTGTGGCCCATGACCCCCAAGTGATTGAAGAGGTGAGCGATGCCGCAGGTGCGCACATCTTGGAAAAGGCAGAGGCGCTGCTGAAAGGTGCTCATATTTCTTACGAATGTGAAGTGGGCAAGGGTGACCCCGCGCATACCTTGATCGATATTTTGGAGCGCTTTGCTTGTGACCTGGTCGTGATGGGCGCTAGCGGTACCACGGGCTTGCGCAGCGCCTTGTTGGGCTCTGTTTCCAATGAAGTGCTGCACGCAGCGGGCGTGCCGGTGATGATCGTCAAGTCTTCAGCGTATTCTGAAGAATAAATATTAGCTCAGTTCTTCGTCATCGGTTGCGGCCACGGACGTTGTGGGTCCCTCAGTAACTCGAAGGCGCGAGACACTTGCAAAACCCCCAGGTCGTCAAAGCGCTTTCCGGCAATCTGTAAACCGATGGGCAACCCGGCAAGTGTGTAGCCACAGTTGATGGAAGCGGAAGGCTGCTCCGACATGTTGTAGGGCACGGTAAACCCGATGTGCTCCAGCGGACGCAAGGGGTCGTTGGTGGGCGAGGGCAGCTCCGCTGCAAAAGCGGGCATGGGGGCGGTCGGGGAGATCACGAAGTCAAAGGGCGCGCAGGCGCGCACCGTGGCTAGGCGTGTAGCGTGAAACTGGCTATAGGCCGCAAATACCTGAGGTCCTGTCATGTGGGCAGCACTGTCTGCCCACTGTTGGATGTAGGGTAAAACCAGGGCCTTTTTTGCCGGGGACAAGGCCGCCAGATCCATGTGGGAGCGCATGCGCCAAGCGTGGTCCATGCCGTCAAGCATGGTCTGTGTCATGAAGGGCGCAAGCGGTTCGACAATAGCGCCGGATTGCTCTAACAAACGGGCAGCACGCTCTATGGCGGCTTTAACCTCGGGCTCAACGGTCAGTCCGCACCCGGCCTCCATCAAAAGGCCAATTTTGAGTCCCCGCAGAAAGCCTGTGCCTTGGTCCCACTGATCCCAGGCGATGGTCTGGTAAGGCAGGCTCATGCTGTCACGCGCGTCAGGCAATGAAAGCACTTGCATCATCAGGGCAGAGTCGCCCACTGTGCGTGTCATGGGGCCCGCAGCGCGTCCGGTGTAGGGCGGGTCAATAGGAATACGGCCCAAGCTGGGCTTGAGGCTGAAAATACCGCACCAGCCTGCTGGCAAGCGCAGCGAACCACCAATGTCGGTCCCCATGTGAAGTGGGCCATAACCAGCTGCTGCAGCCGCCGCAGCGCCCGCGCTGGAGCCGCCCGGCGTTTTACTGAGATCCCAGGGGTTTTTCGCCAGCGGATGAAAACTCGACAGCCCCGAGGAGAGCATGCCGTAGTCGGGCATGGTGGTTTTGCAAATCATCACCGCACCTGCTTCTTGCAACCGTGCGGCAGGTGGCGCGTCGGCAGTGGCAGGTGTTAGGTCAGTGGCCAAGGTTCCCAAGGGCATGGGATCCGCTCGGGTTGCAATGTTTTCCTTGATGGTCACAGGCAGGCCATCCAGCACGCCGCAAGGCTCGCCCCGGCGCCACCTAGCCTCAGACGCAAGGGCTTGGTCCAGAGCCAAATCGGGGCGCAGCAGGTAGCTGGCGCACAAGTCAGGCTCCCACTGGTCAATGTGCTGGAGCACGGATTTGATCACCTCCACCGGCGACAGATCATGTCGTCTGTAGGCTTCTAATAGCGCGGTCGCGCTGTAGTCATGAAGTGGCGTGGAGGTGGTCATGGGTGCAATCCGTTGGGCGCTTTCAGGACCAGGACAGGGCGGAGACGTCGTTGACAAATACGGGCATATCTTTCCAAAGACCTTTGAGATTTTTGTTGGCCACCGTGACCCATTGGGGTTGGTACAAAAAGGCGTGAACGGCATCGTTGGCCAGCATGCGCTGGGCATCGCCTAAGAGTTTGGCCCGGTCTGCAGCGCGTGGCGAATTTTGGATTTTGTCAAACAAGGCGACAAACTGGGGTGACTCATAGCCCCAGTAGTAGCCTGGCTTGACAAAATTAGCCAAGTCAAACGGCTCAACGTGAGAGATGATGGTGAGGTCGTAATTTTTGTTGGTGTAAGTGCCACTGAGCCATTGCGCCCATTCCACATTTTCAATTTTTGCGATGATGCCGATTTTAGCCAACTGCGTCGCAATAATTTCACCACCTTGGCGGGCATAAGGCGGTGGTGGCAATTTCAGGCTTAGTTCCAGCGGCAATTTGACACCCGCCTCGGCCAGCAAGGCTTTGGCTTTTTCAATATTGAAGGGGTTGATGCCGTTGGTATCCACGTAGCCAAAGGCCCCCGGCACATAGTGGCTGCCAATGGGGACGCCGTAGCCGTCGCCAGCACCCTCAATGACCGCTTTACGGTCAATGGCGGCAGCAATTGCACGGCGGACGCGCACATCATCAAGCGGTTTTTTCTTGTTGTTGATCGCCAAAATAGTTTTGGCGCGCGAACCGCTCACCACCACCTGGAACTTGGTATTGGTCTTGAATTGCGCCACGCTACGCGGGGTCACCCGGGGAAATGCATCCACATCGCCAGCCAGCAAGGCGGCTACCTGGGCAGCAGGATCGCTGATGAATTTGAATGTCACCTTCTTTATCTTGATGGCAGCCGCGTTGCGGTAACTGTCCCACTTGGTCAAAGTGATGGAAGCACCCTTGTTCCAGGCCGAGAGCTGGTAGGGCCCGGTGCCTACCGGTTTGGTGGCGTTGGTCTCGATGCTTTTGGGTTCAACGATGATGGCGGTGGCCTGACCCATCAAAAACAAGAAGTCAGGGTCCAGTGATTTGTTCAAAATGACAACAGTGTGCTCATCAATGACTGCCACACGCTCCATGCTGGCAAAGGTGCGCTTATCTTTGTTGGTGCTTTTCTCAGACCCGGCGCGCTCAAAAGAAAACTTCACTGCGGCTGCATTGAAAGGCTCGCCATTTTGAAATTTGACACCTTTCTTGAGCGTGAAGGTGTAGGTTTTGAGGTCTGGTGAGACTTCCCAGCTTTGGGCCAGCAAAGGGCTCACAGTGCCATCAGAATTAATCTTGGTTAGTGTTTCAAATACGTTGTAAAGCACAATTTCTGCAATGGCTGAAGCAGCGCCTGCCGTTGGGTCAAGGCCGGGTGGCTCCAAGGTCATGGCCAACGTAACGACGTCTTTTTTGCTTTGTGCGGTAGCTGCCAAAGGAAGTGTGGACAGCGCAGCCATGCTGGCGGCTGAAGTGATGAGCTGACGGCGTTGGACCATGGTGATCTCCGGTGAAATAATAGGGTGCAATATATACCGACTTTAAGAGCGGGCACATCGTCATTTTTTTAAGTGCCCATGTTTGTGGCGGTCGCCAAATGGCAGGCCACCAGATGCCCGGTTGACAGGGCAAGCAATTCGGGCCGAACACGGTCGCAGATGTCTTGCGCGCCAGGGCACCGGGCAGCGTACGGGCAAGCGCTTATGCTGGGCAGGCGGGGTGTCAACACCACAGCACGTTTTTTGACATCGGTGGATGACGTTCCCATCCGGGGGACCGCCTCCAGCAAGGCGCGGGTGTAGGGATGCGCCGCGCGGTTAAAAAGTGTTTGTGGCGTGCCTTGCTCCACGATGCGACCCTGGAAAATAACAGCGACTTCGTCACACATGTAATCAACTACTGCGAGGTCATGGCTGATGAGTAGATAGGTGACCCCAAAGTCGCGCGATAAATCCTGCATTAAATTGAGCACTTGGGCTTGGACCGACACGTCAAGCGCACTGACCGGTTCATCAGCCACGATTAATTGGGGGCGGGTGATCAAGGCGCGCGCTATGGCCACGCGCTGACGCTGTCCACCAGAGAATTCATGGGGGTATTTGTCAAGATCCGTGTTGCGCAGGCCAACTGCATTCAGCACGTCCTGGGCCATTATTCGCATGCCTGCCTTGGATTTATCACCCAGCACCTCAAGAGGTTCGGTGACGATGCGCGCCACGGTTTGACGCGGGTCAAGCGAGCCAAAGGGGTCCTGGAAAACCATCTGAAAATTTCGACGCGCTGTTCGTAACTCCGATGGGCTGAGCTTGTTCAATGTTTGGCCGAGGATTGTGACGCACCCGCTACTCGTTGGCTCCAGACCCATAATGAGTCGGGCTAGTGTGGACTTGCCCGAACCCGACTCACCCACGATCCCCAAATTTTTACCGCAGCTCATTTGTAGACTGACGCCCTGTAAGGCATGAATCAGCCGGGGAGCCCGCCACAGTTGTTCTCTTGGCAGCGCATAGGTGCGTGTGAGGGCGTCAACCTGAAGGAGCCGCGCTGTCATGAGGCCTCCCATGGGGGCAGTGAATCCAGCCGAAGGCAACTCGCTTGGTGTTTCTTGCCCAGTGAGCTGGGCTGGGGGCGTAGGATGGCGCAAACAGGATCAGCCCAAGCGCAACGTTCAACAAAAGGACAGCCGGGGGGCAGGTCGACCAACTCGGGCACGGTGCCGGCTATGGTCGTCAGGCGCACGCCCCGCGGCGCGCCCAACCTGGGCCGTGCGCCAAAAAGTCCGCGCGTGTAGGGGTGCGCCATGTGTTGGAAGACGGTCAGAGTTTCTCCGCTTTCAACCTCCGTGCCGCCATACATCACCATCATGTGCCGGGTGTTCTGCGCAATAACCCCCAAGTCATGGGAAATCAGAATGAGCGCCATGCCAAGTTCTTGAACCAATTCGCTGATGAGGTCCAGAATTTGTGCCTGAATCGTGACATCAAGCGCTGTGGTGGGCTCATCGGCGATCAGCAAGTCTGGCGCGCAGGCCAGCGCCATGGCGATGGTGATGCGTTGGCGTTGTCCTCCAGAAAATTGGTGCGGGTAAGCCTCCAGCCTTTGAGCTGCACTGGCAATACCAACCCGGTCCAGCAGCGCTATAGTTTGCTTGCGCGCCTCCATTTTTGAGAGACCCCTGTGCAGCCTCAAGGGCTCTGCTACTTGGTGACCAATGGTGTGGAGCGGGTTGAGCGCCGTCATGGGCTCCTGAAAGACCATACCGATGCGGTTGCCTCTGAGTTGGCGCAGGGCGGCATCGTCTAAGCCCACAAGCTCCCGATTTTCAAATCGGATGCTGCCTGTGGTGATGGCATGCTCTGGCAGCAAGCCCATAAGGGCCAGGGCGGTGATTGATTTGCCGCAACCAGATTCGCCAACCAGCCCCAGTGTTTCGCCACGCTCAAGGGATAAGTTCAACCCGTTTACGGCCTTGGCCAGTCCGCGCTGGGTTTGCAATTGAACCGATAAATTGGTTATTTCAAGTAAGGGCATTCAACGCTTTCTAGCCAGTCGGGGGTCCATCAAGTCGCGCAAGCCATCACCTAGTAAATTTAAACCCAGTACGGCTGTGGCGATGGCTAAGCCAGGATACAAAGCAAGCATCGGTGCTTGAAAAAGGAGGGTTTGAGCCTCAGCCAGCATGCGACCCCAAGAGGGCTGTGGTGCTTGTGTGCCCAGCCCCAAGTAAGAAAGTGCAGCTTCCGCAAGAATGGCAAGGGCAAATTGAATGGTAGCCTGCACAATCAGGTTCGATAAGATATTGGGCAACACATGATCAAGCGTGATGCGCCATGGACCCTTGCCGCAGGCACGGGCGGCCAGTACAAACTCGCGCGACCAAATTGCATTGGCGCTCGCCCTTGTAATGCGGGCAAAGGTGGGGATGTTAAAAATGCCAATAGCAATAATGGCATTGACAATACCCGCTCCAAAAACGGCGGTCATCATGATGGCTGATAAGACGGCCGGAAATGCAAATGAAAAATCTGCCAATCGCATGATGATCTCTTCAACCCAACCGCGCCTCGCTGCAGCCAGCAGGCCTAGGCTGACCCCGACGCTCAAGCCGATACTGACTGCAATGACTCCGACCAAAATGGAGTTTCGTGCGCCCACTAAAAGCAAGGAACTGATATCACGTCCATAGGGGTCTGTGCCCAGCCAGTGAAGGGCGCTGGGGGCTTGGAGTTTGGCGCTCATGTCGATCTCGTAGGGCGACCAGGGCGTCCAAAAAAGCGACAGAGCTGCTGCAAATAAGACCAGCAGGGTGAGCGCAGCGCCCAGCATGAAGCTGCGGTGTTTGAGGCCGCGTGAATAAAAACTCATAGGTCGCTGGCCTTGACCCGAGGATCAATAAGCGCGTAGATCACGTCCACAAAAAAATTGATCACGATGACCATAGTGGCCAGAAGCATGACGCAATTTCGAACCACGATGACGTCCCGGTTAGCAATCGATTGAAACACTAAGCGCCCTAGGCCAGGCAGGTAAAAAACGTTTTCAATTACGATCGTGCCAGCCAGTAAGTTGGCAAACTGCAGGCCCATGACCGTGACGACGGGAATCATGGCGTTGCGCAGCACATGGCCCCACAAGGTTGCTCGTTGGGATAAACCTTTGGCTCGGGCGGTTCGAACAAAGTCTTCACGCAGCACGTCAAGCACAGCAGATCGTGTGATGCGCGCAAGAATAGCTGCTTGCACAACGGCCAGTGAAACGGCCGGCAAAAGCAGTGATTTCATGGCCTGTAGGGGGTCGTCTTCCCAACCAGGAAAGCCACCAGCTGAAAACCACTGAAGATGAACCGAGAAAAGCAATATGAGCAATATGGCAAACCAGAAGTTGGGTACTGCAATGCCTACTTGGCTTACGCTCATCAGGCCCACATCGCTCCAGCGGTTGTGGCGCGAGGCCGCAAACAAACCAACAGATAAAGCAAGCACAGTAGTCAGCATCATGGCCATGACGGCCAGTGGCAAAGTAACCGACATTCGCTCAATGATCAGGTCCAGGACAGGGCTGCCATAGGTGTAACTCAGGCCCAGATCGCCTTGAAAAATTCCTGAAATCCAATGGATGTACCGCTCCATTGGGGGGCGATCCAGACCTAATTTATTGGCAAGCGCCGCAACGGTATCGGCTGATGCATCTGGCCCCATCAACATCTGGGCGGCGTCCCCAGGGAGTACTTCCAAGACCAGGAAGACCACCACGGACGCCCCTGCCAGTGTGGCCCAAAGGGTCAGCAGTCTTTTAAAAAGAAACAAGCCCATACAAGCGGGTCAGTGCCCGAGGGCGCGCTGTCTCGCACTGATATCGACGACGTCACGATTCAAGGGCCTGATGTGAAAAGGGTATTTCATCAAGCAGCCCTGAAGCGTCCATAATCAATACCATGTTTTTCAAAATTAATAGTCACACACATGGTCAGGATGGTAAACCATGGCTTTGATCATCACGGACGAGTGTATTAATTGCGATGTTTGTGAGCCTGAGTGCCCCAACGAGGCCATCTTTATGGGGCTGGAGATCTATGAAATTGACCCCCATAAGTGCACAGAATGCGTGGGACATTTTGAAGAACCACAATGCGTACAGGTGTGCCCGGTTTCTTGCATTCCGGTGAATCCGCAGTTTATAGAAGGCCAGGAGTCGCTTTGGGAAAAGTACCGTCGCTTGCAAGCGCTCCCAAAGCCCGTTTAGGGTTTTGGAAACTGTGGGGCCATTATTCCGGAGCCGTTTTAGCGGGTGCTTGGCCTTCAGGCTTAGGTAATTTGGGTCGGGGCGGTTTGCTGGTGTGAACCACCATCATGGCCTTGTCCATTTCTCCGGCCAGAAAATGGGGGAGGGCTTTAAGCGAGCGCTCAATGCTCTGATCAACTGCGATGCGGTGGTCCAATGATGGTTTTTTTAGTACCCAATCAACCACTTCTGACTTGATGCCAGGGTGTCCCACCCCCAGCCGCAGTCGCCAGTATGCGTCTGTTCCAAGTTGTGCATGAATGTCTCGCAGGCCGTTGTGGCCAGCATGGCTTCCACCCAGCTTGAGTTTGGCCTCGCCAGGAACGATGTCGAGCTCATCATGGACCACCAGAATTTCCTGCGGTTCAATCTTGAAAAATCTTGCCAAGGCTGCGACAGATTTGCCGCTCAAGTTCATAAAGAGCTGGGGCTTTAGTAGCCAAACAGTTTGTCCGTTAAGGGTGGTTCGGCCGACTTGACCGTGGAACCCTTTGTCCATAGTTAAGTGTGTTTTAAACGCACGCGCAAGTTCATCCACCCACCAAAATCCAGCATTGTGGCGCGTTGCTTCATAGTCTGAGCCGGGATTTCCAAGGCCGACAAATAGTTTGATCATGGTCGAATTATGAAGGTTTACGCCCTAAAAAAATGGCCCACCGAGGTGGGCCATTTTGAGCAACGAAAGAGTCGTTAGCCAAACAGGGCGTGTTTGGTTTACTTCTTCTTAGCTGCAGGTGCTTTGGCAGC
>CAIMHL010000170.1 GCA_903840825.1 uncultured beta proteobacterium | reverse complement strand
GGCCGCCAATCGTCCAGCTCAAATCAAAGCTCAAGTTGTGGCGCTCCAGCACCGCTTGCACGCGCGTTTGCAGTTGCTCGGGCGTGGACTCGGTGCAAAAGCGAAAGTTGAAATCAATCACCAAGGCACCGGGAATCACGTTGCTGGCGCCGGTGCCGCCGTGGATGTTGCTCACCTGCCACGAGGTGGGCGGGAAAAAGGCGTTGCCTTGGTCCCACTCAATCGCCACGAGTTCGGCCAAAGCGGGGGCAAACAGGTGAATCGGGTTTTTGGCCAAATGCGGGTAGGCAATGTGGCCTTGAACGCCTTTGACCGTCAAGCGGCCGCTCATGGTGCCTCGGCGGCCATTTTTGATCATGTCACCGGTGCGCTCTACCGAGGTGGGCTCGCCCACCAGGCAGTAGTCAATGTGTTCGCCGCGCGCGGTCAGCGCCTGGCAGACCACCACCGTGCCGTCGTTGGCCGGGCCTTCTTCATCGCTGGTCAGCAAAAAGGCCAGGCTCAAAGGCGTGTCGGGTTGAGCTGCCACAAACTCCTCTGCCGCCACCACAAAGGCAGCCAGCGAGGTTTTCATGTCGCTCACGCCCCGGCCATACAACTTGCCGTCGCGGTGCGTGGGGGTGAAGGGGTCGCTGTCCCACTGGTCCAGCGGGCCGGTGGGCACCACATCGGTGTGGCCCGCAAAAACGAATAATTTAGGAGCTGCTCTAGCAGGCTGGGCGGGCGTTGCAGCCCGTTTCGCCCAAAGATTGGTCACGCGAAAATGATCAGGTCCACTGATAATGGTTTCACACACAAAACCCAAAGGCCCCAGCCGTGCGGCAATGAGGTCCTGACAGCCCGCATCATGCGGCGTGTTGGAGGCGCGGGAAATCAGCTGTTCGGTCAGACGCAGGGTGCGCGAAGGTGCGCTTGCCACGTCTGCTGTGCCACTCAATGCCATGGGGATGCCTTTGGTTTTGGAATGCAGAAAATTAGTCGCGCAGCAAATCGTTCAAAGAGGTTTTGGCGCGGGTTTGCGCGTCCACCCGTTTCACGATGATGGCGGCGTACAGGTTGTACTTGCCGCCGTCTTTGGGCAATGTGCCGCTGATGACGACCGAGCCACTGGGTACGCGGCCATAGCTCACGGTGTCTGTAGCACGGTCGTAAATAGGGGTGCTTTGGCCGATGTACACGCCCATCGAAAGGACCGAGTTCTCTTCCACAATCACGCCTTCGACCACCTCAGAGCGGGCGCCAATAAAGCAGTTGTCCTCAATGATGGTGGGGTTGGCCTGCATGGGCTCCAGCACGCCACCAATGCCCACGCCACCGCTTAGGTGGACGTTTTTGCCAATCTGCGCACACGAACCCACAGCGGCCCAGGTGTCCACCATCGTGCCTTCGTCCACATAAGCGCCAATGTTCACAAACGAGGGCATCAAAATCACGCCCTTGGCCAGAAAGCTGCCGCGCCGCGCGATGGCCGGGGGCACCACGCGCACGCCGGTTGCAGCCATGGCCGCCTTATCCAGGCCCGCAAACGTGGTGGGCACTTTGTCGTAAAAGCCCAGATCACCGGCTTGCATGATGGCGTTGTCTTTC
>CAIMHL010000169.1 GCA_903840825.1 uncultured beta proteobacterium | reverse complement strand
GCTGACCTCTATGCCGCGGTTGATGAACTGGTGGACAAACTGGACCGTCAGGTGGTCCGGCACAAAGACCGCATTCAAAATCACCACCATGAGGCGCCTAAACGCTTGATGTAAAGTCTTGCTCCCGATCCACAACAAGGCCGCTTGATCGTTCAAGCGGCTTTTTTGTAGCCAAAGTGGCTTGGGTGCATAATTAAATCAATCTATGAACCGATTAGCTTCTATCCTGACCCCCGAGCAAGTCCTCGTGAACATTGACGTCACCAGCAAAAAACGTGCTTTTGAAGAAGCTGGTTTGTTGTTTGAAAATCTTCACGGGCTTAATCGATCTTTGGTCACCGACAGCCTGTTTTCCAGGGAACGCCTGGGTTCCACGGGTTTGGGCCATGGCGTCGCCATCCCGCACGGGCGCATCAAGGGTTTGAAATCGCCCATGGCGGCCATCATGCAGTTGGCCACCCCCATCGGTTTTGACGCCCCGGATGAAGAAGCCGTGCGTCTACTCATATTTCTTTTGGTGCCCGAAGCCGCGACCCAAAAGCACCTTGAAATTCTTTCCGAAATTGCAGAAATGCTCAGCGATGCCGCCTTGCGCAACAAACTGCTCACCAGCGAACATGCGGCTGGCTTGCATGACTTGATCGCAGGCTGGCAGTCCGCCCAACTAGCCTGACCCCACCCCCTTGTTTTCTTGAGGTTGATATGAAGCCTACCGTGGTCAGTGCCGATGTTTTGTTTGAAGAATTCCGCAACACCCTGAAATGGGAATGGCTGGCCGGCTTAGGCGCCTCCGAACGCCGCTTTGACGAAGTGGCGGTTCGCGCGGCACGCTCAGGCGCTGATTTGGTGGGGTACCTTAATTACATTCACCCCTACCGGGTGCAAATATTAGGTACTCGCGAGATCGCCTACCTGACCAACGCTACCCCCGAAGATTGCGCACGCCGCATTGCCCGAATCGTGACACTGGAACCCCCTGCACTGATTTTGGCCGATGGTCAAATACCCCCACCCGGCTTGCTCGCTACCTGTGAGCGCGCTCAAATCCCCATGTTTGCCACCGAGGGCTCATCGGCCTTTGTCATTGACTTGCTGCGGGCCTACCTGTCTAAGCACTTTGCCGACCGCAGCACCATGCATGGTGTATTCATGGACATTTTGGGCCTGGGCGTGCTCATCACCGGCGAATCGGGCTTGGGCAAAAGTGAGTTGGGCCTAGAACTGATCTCACGCGGCAACGGCTTGGTGGCAGATGATGCCGTGGACCTGTTTCGTATCAATCAGGACACGATTGAAGGCCGCTGCCCCGAGTTGCTCATGAACTTACTGGAAGTACGGGGGATTGGCCTCTTGGATATCCGGTGCATTTTTGGTGAAACCGCCGTGCGACGGCGCATGCGCCTCAAACTCATCGTTCACTTGGTGCGCCGGGAAACGCTGGAACGCGACTACGAGCGCATTCCCTACGAACCCCTGACGCAGGATGTCTTGGGCGTGCCCGTTCGCAAGGTCGTCATTCAGGTGGTGGCGGGCCGAAATATCGCGGTGCTGGTGGAGGCTGCTGTGCGCAACACCATTTTGCAGTTGCGTGGCATCGACACCTACCAGGAGTTTGTCGAGCGCCACCGTCAGGCGATGGACACAGGCGAGTAAGCCGGCAATCAGGGCGCTGGGGTTGCCGCCGCCGGCCGATTGGGGCAAGCTTTGGTGGTGCAATGGGCGTAGAGGCTCAAGGCGTGGTCCGCAATCGCAAAGCCCTTCTGCAGAGCAACGTCGTTTTGGCGTTTTTCAATTTCGGCATCATAAAACTCCTCGACACGCCCGCAGTCCAGACAAACCAAATGGTCGTGGTGCTGGCCCTCATTGAGCTCGTAGACGGCCCGGCCACCCTCAAAATGGCTGCGGCTCAAAATATCGGCTTGCTCAAACTGCGCCAGCACGCGGTAGACCGTGGCCAAGCCCACGTCTGAGCGGTCTTCAAACAAAACGCGAAAGACATCCTCAGCGGTCATGTGGCGCTGCGTGCCTTTTTGGAAAATTTCAAGTATTTTTAACCGGGGCAAAGTCGCTTTGAGTCCGGTACTTTTGAGTTCATCGATAGTCGTCATGGGGGTCTCTCTCTTGCCGCCGGGCATGGACGCCCAAACAGGCACAGTCGGTACAATGACCCATCATATCGTCTCGGTAAAGCACCATGTTCAATCTTAGAAAATTCAGCGCCCGACTGACCCTGCTCCTTCTTGCCAGCGTGAGCCTGGCGGCTTGCGGCAATCTGAATCGAGCCAGCAACAGCGTGGCGGGGCTGGTAACACCCTACAAAATTGACATTGTGCAAGGTAATTTTGTCTCCAAAGAGCAGGCCGATGCACTCCAGACCGGCATGAGTCGCGCCCAAGTTCGCGACATCCTGGGCACGCCCCTGCTCACCAGCCTCTTCCATGCGGACCGCTGGGACTACATCTTTACCTTCAAACGCCAAGGCGTGGACCCCCAGGCGCGCAAAGTAACGGTGTTTTTCAAAGGCGATCTGCTGGAGCGGGTCGAGGCTGACCCCCTGCCCACTGAAAACGAATTTGTCGCCTCGCTGGATT
>CAIMHL010000168.1 GCA_903840825.1 uncultured beta proteobacterium | reverse complement strand
GGCTTTAGCTGGTCGATGATGGCGAGGCAGTGCTGGATTTGTTCCCGGTTGAATTGCTTGGTCTTCTTGTCGGTGTTCGTCATAACTTTCGGCCTCTTTGGAAAACGCCAAGGGTGCCGGGTTATCGATTAGCTTTCAAGATGGGTTCGCCGCGTGCTTACATATTATGCGCATATTAAAGTGGCGTTGACACTGAGCTTGGTCATGGCACCGCTAAACGCGCGAAAGTCATCGAGCATAGTTTGGTCAATCAGGATGTTGTGGTCGGCAAAATCAAGAACGCTCTTGACATGATGGATCTCCCTTAAAGCCACTCTATGAGGCATGCACCGCAGGACTTTGGGGCTTTTAACCTGAATTCACTCCTCACCGTAAGGGCGCGAATAGGAAACTGTTTTATTGAATGAAGAGGGAAGTTCCAATGATTTCAGAACTGCAAAACTAGCGTCTTCAGAGGCGGTTGCCCATCTAAAGACGGGAAATCAGCACCCGGTGCGATGACTTGGCAGTCGCGCACGGGGCGACCGAGCTTGTCGGCGCAGCGCAGCACTTGTTCTCGCCACTCATTCATGGCCACCTTGGCCAGGTTGTTGCAGCAAATCAAAACGCCATCTTTGGCGGTGGCGAGAATGGCGGGCTTTAGCAGGCTCTGGTAGTCGCGCAACAGGTCGACCGTGCCAAAGGCGCTTTTGGCCCAAGCCGGGGGGTCTAGCAGAACCAAGTCGAACTGACGTTTTTCTAGCTTGGGGTAGCTCGGAAATTGCTGGCCGCGCCGGCCCGCCAGCGGCAAGCCTGCGAGTTGGCGGATGGCCGGAAAGTAGTCAGACTGAATAAACTGCATGGGTTTTAAGCTTGGGTTGAGCGCGCCGTTTTCTCGCCCCACCGCCAGATTGCCTTCTGCAAAATCAAGATTCACCACCTCACGCGCACCGCCTGCGGCCGCACTCAAGCCAACCCCGCAGGTGTAAGCAAACAAGTTCAACACCGATTTGCCAGCGCTGTTTTGTTTGACCCAAGCTCGGGCATTGCGCAGATCGAGAAAAAGCAGAGGGTCCTGACCCGCATGCCTGCCGCGAATACGGTATTTGAGGCCGCCTTCATGGGCAACCAGGTCGGCCAAGGCATCGGGCGCAGCCTGGTGGGCCGAGTCGCGGCGATCGACCCGCGAGTTGCCCTGCGAGCGGTCGTTGTAGACGAGCAGCAGGCCTTCATTCAGCGTGTTGCCGCACAGGTCGGCAAGTTCGCCCACCTGCTCAGCATCCAAGCTTTGGTGAAAACTCTGGATCAGCAGTTGCGGGCCGTAGCGGTCAATCGTCAGCCCTGGGGCACCTTCCTGGCTGCCGTGGAAAAGCCGGTAGCAGTCAGTGCCTTGCGCATGGAGTTCGCTCAGCAAAGATGAACGCTTGGCAAGTGCAGCGCTTAGCGCATGGCGGGTGGTGGTCATGCGCAAAGGCCCGTAATTAAGAAGTTGGATAGTCTAGGGCAAAGCAGGCGCCTTACTGCTCCTTGGTCCAAGCGGCGTACTTATCCGGGAAGGCCGCTTGGTAGCGGCTGCGGTAATAAGCGGCTTCATCGGTGCGCTTGAGCAGTTCAGCGCTTTCAATCAGGCTTTCAATGACCCGGGGTTCTGGCGAGAAGTGCAGCAAAGATTGGGCGAGTTGATTCACCTGAACGGCATTCTCAGGGGTGAGTTCCAGCATGTGAAGCGAAGCAAACTCGACCTGGCTTTTAAACAAACGGCTGTCGCTGACTTTTTGCAAGGTGTTGTCCCGGTAGCCTGACAAGCGCGCCTGCGGGGACAGGAAAAGCTGGCTGACACGGGTGTAGTCCCAAGCTGCATAGCCAATACCCCCCATGAGAAGTACTATAAAAAAAGTAGCTGCTCTAGCACGCCAATAGGGCTCCACAGGGCTGTTTTCCTTAAAATTTTTCGTGACGTGTTGCGGTGTGCGCCACAGGAGCCAGACGCTCAAACCCAGGGCCATTTGAAACGGGCCGTACCAAAGCGGATACTCCAGCAGGCTGTGCAGCATGATGACAGCGATCACCGCCCATGCCATCTGCCGCGTGGCCTCTTGCTCTCGCCAGGGTTTGCCCAGCCAAACGGCCCAAGCCCCAAAGGCGCAGCCAGCCAGCGCCAAGGGCACCCCGAGTTCAACCGCGAGTTGCAAGGGCAAATTGTGGGCGTTGTCCAGAATTTCACAAAACCGGGGTCCGTTATAAAGGGTGACAAAGTGGGCATAGTCCAGCTCCCCCCAGCCCCAGCCCCAAAGGGGTTTTTGGGCAATGAGGTGCAGCACGTTGCGCCACATGGTGAGGCGGCTGGCGCATAGCGTGTCGCCATCATGCAACCGAGCCAGCATGCCGCTGCTGAGCGGGTCCAGCCCTAGCAGCATGGGCAAGGCGACCGCCGCTGCCGCATAAGCCAAAACAGCGGCGACCAGCACACGCAGGGCGCGCGGTTGCCGCCAGGCCCCCCAAAGGCCGAAGAGAGCCAACAGCAGCACCAGCTGAAGCAGTCCGGTGCGCGATGCTGAAGCGGCGTTGCCCATCTGCAAAAGCACCACACTCCCCAGCGCTCCCGCCAGGCTGAGGCTAAAAGACCGTTTGGCCTGTGCGCTGCTTGTGAGCATCCACCACATGACGGCCGCAAAACCGATATTGCACAGGGTGGCAAACTGGTTGCGCTGGCGCAGGTTGGCAAAAGCCTCGCCCGGGCGCGTGTTGTTGACCCAGGGCACCAGCGCCTCGGCAACGCCAAAATACTGCAACAAGCCGATCAATGCACTCAAGACAGCGGCAACCCACCAAGCACACACGACGACCAAAATCTGGCTCTCAAAGGCCGTTTTGTCTTTGGGTGATGACTGCGCCCAGCGCCAGTAGCCCATCAGGGCCAAGGCACAAGCCCAGGAAAAGAGCAAGGGCACCGCTGCGGGCGACGGGCCAAACGTGAAGGGGTTGAGCCAAGGCAGGGTGATGAGAAAGAACGGGATGAGGGCAAAAGTGAGCGCGGGCATAGGTGACTGGGGGGCGTTTTCTTCAAACCATTTTCGCACCAAGCAAGTCGGGGTTATCTGGGCCTGCCCACCAATGCCCGCCCTGTGGCCCATCAACAAAGCGGCACCTTTCCGCTTTGTGGGTTTCCCCGGAAGTCCTTGGTCGGCGCGCTAGTCCTGACAGGTCGCAGGCAGGTACTTTTTGGCCAGTGGGCTGGCGCTGGCAGGCCCGCATTTCCAGGCAAAGATCG
>CAIMHL010000167.1 GCA_903840825.1 uncultured beta proteobacterium | reverse complement strand
ACTGCCTGAACCGGTAGCCACCGTCACGTACAAAAGTGCAGGCAAATTGCTTATTCTGGGAGAGTTGAGTGCTGCCGAATACGCCGCAGAACTGCTGGGGGATACGCTGGACATCACCCTCTTCACCCAAGGTGCTGGCGACGCCATGAACCGGGGCGGCCCAGCTCAAGAGCGCCAGTACCCTGTTTTGGGCGGTCAGGTTTTGTCGCTGACAGGCTGGCTAGGCGCTTTCGAATTGAAATGGCTCAAAAACAACCCGATTGACCTGGACCTTTGCACACGCTGCAACGCCTGCCTGGTCGCATGCCCGGAAGAGGCGATTGGCTTGGACTACCAAATTGATATGAATCGGTGCCAATCGCACCGCGCCTGCGTGAGTGCATGCAAAGTTGCTGGGGCCATCAACTTCTCACGCGCGCCAGAAACACTTACTGAAGCGTTTGACCTTGTGCTCGATTTGCGCGCCACACCCGCATTTAGCCAGCACGCCTTGCCCCAGGGCTACCTTCGCTGGAACGGCACCGATCCCAAAACGCTCAACACGCTGCGGGGCTTGGTGGGCGAGTTTGAAAAGCCCAAGTTTTTCACCTACAAACAAAAAATATGCGCCCACAGTCGCAACGAAAAAGTCGGCTGCAATGCCTGCATTGACGTGTGCTCGGCCTTAGCCATCAGCAGCGAACGCAGCCGCCAGCAAATTAAGGTGAACCCCAACCTGTGTGTGGGTTGCGGCACTTGCAGCACGGTTTGCCCCACAGGCGCGCTAACGTTTGCCTACCCTCGGGCGAGTGAGCAAGGTGTCAAGATAAAAACCATGCTGGGCACCTATGCCCGAAGCGGGGGCAAAAATGCAGCTCTGTTAATGCACAGCCAAGAGGCAGGCACTCGCCTGCTCAACGATTTGGGCCGTGCAGCCCAACTCAGCAAAGGCAGCAAGGAGGCCATTCACGGCGTACCGGCCCGGGTGATCCCCTTGCCACTGTGGCACACGGCCTCTGTGGGCTTAGAGTTTTGGCTTAGCGCGGTGGCCTATGGCGCCTCTCAAGTCTGGGTTTTGATGACCGAGGAAGAGGCGCCGCAATACGCGCTGGCCATTCAAACTCAGATGTCCATTGCACAGTCCATTTTGACGGGACTGGGTTACCAAGGCGAGCATTTCCGCTTGCTGCAGGTGAGAGATGCCCGCGACATTCCCTCCCTCGACTTGGCCCTTCAAGCGGCTCCGGCCCAGGTCGTGAATCGCACTGCAGGTTTTGCGGTGCAGTCCGAGAAAAGAGCCACGCTGGAACTGGCCTTGGACCATTTGATTGAATACGCACCCCAAAAGCCAGATTCCATCGCCCTGCCAGACCAAGGCTCGCCTTTAGGTGCGCTGGCCCTCAACAAAGAAAGCTGCACTCTGTGCCTGAGTTGTGTGAACGCGTGCCCAGCAGGCGCATTGCAAGACAACCAGGAGGCGCCACAACTTAGGTTCATCGAGAAAAACTGCGTGCAGTGCGGTCTGTGCGTCAAGACTTGTCCCGTATATTCGCTCTCGTTGGTGCCCCGGTTGAACCTGTCGCCACAAAGAACAGAGGCGCTGGTCATCAATGAGATGAAGCCTTACGCCTGCGTTCGGTGCAGCAAACCCTTTGGCACCTTGAAAGCCATTGAATCCATGCTGGGCAAACTGGCCGGACACAGCATGTTTCAAGGTGCAGCCATGGAGCGATTGAAGATGTGCAGTGACTGCCGCGTGATCGACATTTATTCCGCCCAAAACGAAATCAAGATATCGGACCTGAAACCATGATGACATCGCCCCACCTCGTTCAATCCAGTGGCCTAGACGAGGAAACTGCCCGTTCAGAGCTTTATGGACTTCTAGCCCTTTGCTACTATACTCAACCAGCTCCTGAATTTATAGCAAGCCTACGGGTAGCGGCCACAGAGGCACCGGCAGCAGGCGCCTTTCTTGAAGAGTCATGGCGCACATTGGTTGGCGTGGCGCGCGACATGACCGACGAAGCCATTCAAAGTGAATACCAAGCCCTGTTTGGCGGCATGGGCAAGCCCGAGGTTTATCTTTACGGCTCACATTTTTTAAGCGGTTTTTTGAATGAAAAACCGCTGGCCAAACTACGGACCGACCTGACACGCCTCGGCTTGGACCGCGCATCTGAAATGTCAGAGACCGAGGACCACGTCGCCTACCTGTGCGAAGTCATGCGTTTCCTGATCGCAGGCGAAGACGCAGCTGTCTCCAACTTGACACAGCAACAACAATTTTTCTCTACCCATCTGCAGCCTTGGGTGACCCGTATGTGCGATGACCTGCAAGCGCATCCGAGTGCCCGGTTCTATTCGGCATTAGGGGGGCTGACCAGATCATTTATGGGGATTGAAGCGCAAGGCTTTGACATGCTTGAGCCGGAATAAATGCAGTATTTCTCAGCACTAAACCCTTGCTACATGGCCTAGGGTAAGCCCGCTTGCACTCGACGTAATATATTGTAATATTTATAGGAAATTAAATAGATGCGAATTTCAATTGAACTGACTAGGAACAATATGTCCCAATCAAAATTATCTCGCCGCACAATTTTTGCTGGTGCCAGTACGGCTGGTGTGGTGGCAGCAATAGCTAATTTTCTGCCATCTTCACCAGTTGTCGCGAATGTTGAAGCCACGCTCAATAAACCACCACCAGCTAACGGTGGTGGCTACACCTTGAGTGCTCATGTAAAGCAGTATTACAAGACCGCGCGACTCTAATCGACAGACCTGATTCTCAGTTCTACCCAAGACTTTGGAGACTTCCCATGTTGCTGACTAAAAAATCCTCATCCGTTAACGGCGCTGATCGCTCGCCCTTTGTGCACAGTCTGCGCCGGGGTTTGTCGCAGGTGATTCCCACCATGGACAGACGCGCTTTTTTGCGTCGCTCAGGTATGGGGGTTGGGGTTGGGCTGGTGGCAAGTCAGCTCACGCTGGTCAAAAAAGCCCAAGCTGCGACAGGTAAGGTCGCGATAGGTGAAGGGAAAATTGAAGTCAAGAGGACGGTATGCACCCACTGCTCCGTGGGTTGTGCCGTCGATGCTGTGGTGGAAAACGGGGTGTGGGTTCGCCAGGAACCGGTGTTTGACTCACCCATCAATTTGGGTGCACATTGCGCCAAGGGCGCTGCGCTTCGGGAGCATGGCCACGGTGAATACCGCCTGCGCTACCCCATGAAACTGGTGAATGGAAAATACGAGCGTATCACTTGGGACACGGCTCTCAACGAGATCAGCGCCAAAATGCTGGAACTGAGAAAAGCCAGTGGCCCTGACTCCATTTATTACGTGGGCTCTTCAAAGCACAACAACGAGCAGGCCTATCTCCTGCGCAAGTTTGTCAGCTTCTGGGGCACCAACAACTGCGACCACCAAGCCCGCATTTGCCACTCCACCACGGTTGCTGGCGTAGCCAACACCTGGGGCTATGGCGCCATGACCAATTCGTACAACGACATGCAAAACAGCAAGGTCGCCATGTACATCGGATCGAACGCCGCCGAAGCCCACCCGGTGAGCATGCTGCACATGCTGCACGCCAAAGAGACCGGCTGCAAGATGATTGTGGTAGACCCCCGATTTACCCGGACAGCAGCCAAGGCTGATGAGTATGTGCGCATCCGCTCAGGGTCGGATATCCCGTTTTTATTCGGCATTTTGTACCATATTTTCAAGAACGGTTGGGAAGACAAAAAGTACATCAACGACCGTGTCTATGGCATGGAAAAGGTCAAAGAAGAAGTGCTCGCCAAGTGGACGCCCGACAAGGTTGAAGAGGCCTGCGGTGTCAATGAAGCCCAGGTTCTCAAAGTAGCCACCATGCTCAACGAGAGCCGGCCCGGTACGGTCGTCTGGTGCATGGGGCAAACCCAGCACACCACCGGCAACGCTATTGTTCGTGCGTCCTGTATTTTGCAACTTGCGCTGGGCAATGTAGGCAAGTCGGGCGGCGGAACCAATATTTTCCGGGGACACGATAACGT
>CAIMHL010000166.1 GCA_903840825.1 uncultured beta proteobacterium | reverse complement strand
GTGCTGCGGGCCAACAAACTGGTCACGGTGTGCGAAGAAGCCAGTTGCCCCAACATTGGCGAGTGCTTTGGCAAGGGTACGGCCACCTTCATGATCATGGGTGACAAATGCACCCGCCGCTGCCCGTTTTGCGATGTAGGCCACGGTCGCCCCGACCCGCTGGATGTGAACGAGCCTGAAAATCTGGCCAAAACCGTGGCCGCACTCAAGCTCAAATACGTGGTCATTACCAGCGTGGACCGCGACGACTTGCGCGATGGCGGTGCCCAGCACTTTGTTGACTGCATCACTCGCATCCGCAAACTCTCGCCCACCACCCAAATTGAGGTGCTGGTGCCCGACTTCAGGGGCCGCGACGACCGCGCGCTGGAGATTTTGAAATCTGCGCCGCCAGACGTGATGAACCACAACCTGGAAACCGCCCCCCGCCTCTACAAAGAAGCGCGCCCGGGCAGCGATTACCATTTTTCCCTGAACCTGCTCAAGAAGTTCAAGGAACTCCACCCCAACGTGCCAACTAAAAGCGGCATCATGGTGGGCCTGGGCGAGACCGACGAAGAAGTGCTGCAAGTCATGCAAGACATGCGTGACCACCACATCGACATGCTGACCATCGGCCAGTACCTCGCACCGTCCACCTCGCATTTGACCGTCAAGCGCTATGTGCACCCCGACACTTTCATGATGTTCGAGACCCGGGCTTATGAGATGGGCTTCAAACACGCCGCCGTGGGCGCGATGGTGCGCTCCAGTTACCACGCGGACGTGCAGGCCGGCCACGCGCTCAGCACGCCGGTTATTTAAAAGCTATCAATTAAATAGCTAGTTAAGCACGTAAATAGCGGCTTGGAGACCTAATTGATTCAAAATATTCATTTCAATTCAGGCCTATGGTTTAAGCCGCAATCCCTGCAAGCCCTGGCCGAAGCTGGCGCTTGGACGCGGGGCCTGATGCTTTACAGAAGCCAAAAAGTACTCAGCCTCGACATTGAGCCGCTCAAGGACCACTGGCTGCTGTTGGGCGAAGTGCAAGGCACGCAGCGCGAGCCCTATGAAGTGTCGATAGAAATGGCGCTGATGCCCGACGGCCAGGTAGACTACTGGGACAGCGACTGCGAATGCCCTGTGGGTAGCCAGTGCAAACACGGCGTGGCGCTGATGTTCAAGGCTGCCTACCAGGGCCTGCATTTGCTGGGCGAGCACGGCGGCATGCATGCCGCAGCATCGCTCCTTTCGCCGCCCACACCGGAGCAGTTGGAGGCGTCCCGCGTGGCCAGTTTGGCGCTGGCGCAAGACAAGGCCCGCATTCAAGCCGAAGGCGAATTGCTGCGCTGGCTGTCTGACTTGGAGCGCGCCAGCCCTGACGATGCGAAGCACCTCCCTGCTGAGTCTGATCCCCGCTCAGCCATTCCCAGGCCAGATCATTACCTGTATTTACTCTCGGTGTTGGGTGCCCACAGCCCCACCCCCCGCTTGCAAATTGAAGTGGTGATGTCTTACTCGAAGGTCAATGGCGGCTGGGCCAAGCCCAAAGCCGTCAAAACTGCGCCGTACAAAGGCCAGGCCGTCTTTGATGACGCCACCGATGCCGACCGCCAGGTGCTGCAACTCTTGCGCGCCATCCCCGAGAGCTCGCGTTACACCTTCAGCTTTAGTGCCAGTGCAATTTTGGGTGGGCAGGCCGGTCTCATGACCTTGGCTCTGGCCGCCAGCACGGGCCGTTTGTTTGCCGACGACGGCAGGGGTGCCCCCGGCGCGGCCCTGAATTGGGGCCCGCCGATTGAGCTGAGCTGGCACTGGCAAGAGGTACCCAGCCCGGCGGGCACGGAAGCCGGTTGGGCCCTGCGCGCCAAACTCGACCAGCCAGGCGTCAAGCTCTGCTTGAACAACCCGCCGCTCTACCTTGACGTGACCCAAGGTGTGTGCGGCCAGGTTCAATCCAAAGACTTGACCCCCGCGCAGCTCGACGTCTTGCTCAAAGCGCCGCCGCTCAAGCCCTCGGCCCTGCAAAAACACCAGGGGGAACTGATGCAGCGCCTGGGCAAGCTGCCCTTGCCGCCCGTGCTGCAAGCACT
>CAIMHL010000165.1 GCA_903840825.1 uncultured beta proteobacterium | reverse complement strand
TGCCACCGGCGCCGGCCTGAATATCCACAAAGGCATTCAAGGGGTCGGCCGGGTTGCTGAACATGCGGCGGAACTCCAGACCTTCTACGGTCTCGGTCAGCTTGGCTGTTTCACCTTCAATAGTGATGAGCCCGGCCTCGTCGCCATCTTCCTTGCTCATCTCAAAGAGCTCGAAGTTGTCGGCAATCTCGGCGGTGAGGGTGTCTAGGGTGACGACCACGCCGTCCAGCGCCTTTTTCTCGCGGCCCAGTTCTTGAGCGCGCTTGGGGTCGTTCCAGACGGTGGGGTCTTCGAGCGAGGCGTTGACCGTTCTCAGGCGTTCAGATTTGGCAGGGTAGTCAAAGATACCCCCGTAATTCGAGGGTGCGCGCGCTCAAATCGGTGAGTTGGGTGCCGATGAGGTTGATGCGTTCTGCTTCCATGGTGCGAGTCCTGACTTGATACGTTCTGAATAACCAGCTATTTTCTCACGTCAGGCCCCCCGCAATTTTTCCTTCAGCCGTCTCAAGCTCGTTTTAAGCAATAAAGCGTTCAATTAGCGCCGCTAGGGCCTCGGGTTGGTCGTGGTGCATCATGTGGCCGGCCTCATCAATTACGGCGATTTCGACTTGTGGTAGCGC
Source organism: uncultured beta proteobacterium (assembly GCA_903840825.1). Taxonomy (GTDB): domain Bacteria; phylum Pseudomonadota; class Gammaproteobacteria; order Burkholderiales; family Burkholderiaceae_C; genus Rhodoferax. Next base: position 957 of record CAIMHL010000165.1, on the reverse strand, counting down.
CTTGAGGCGCTCGTGGTATTCGGCCAAAGTGTATTTTCCTTTCCACCAGGCTTTCAGACTGCTGTCAGTGGCCTCTACAGCCAGCGTGGGCATGCTGATGCGCTGGTAAATGGCCATCACTTCTTCCACCCGATAGAGCTGGGCATTGACGATTTTGTGGGCGGGCTCACCCAGAATCTGCCACTGGCCGTGCTCGTTCTCGCTGGCCCAGTGCTGCGCCAGCCAGTTTGCTTTGTCAGCACTCAGGCGCGGGTTGGTCTTCATCAGGCGGCGGGCCACGCCGTCACAAGAGTCGTAGGCGTTCAGGTTGAGTTCGCCTTGGTGCAGTTTTTTCAGCTCATCCATCCACTTGGCCAAACGGGCCGGGGCCTCGTCAGCCTGTGTGGCGGGCAGGCCAAAGCCTTCCAGGTTGATGAGCCGGCGAATGCGCCCGGGGCGCACACCGGCGTAGTGCATCACCACATTGCCGCCCATGCTGTGGCCGACCAAATTAACCGGGGTGTCGGGGGCGTAGTGGTCCAGCAAAAAGTCAAGGTCCGCCAAATAGTCGGGAAACCAGAAGTTGTCAGCACCACCGGCGCTGGTTTGGCCGTAGCCGCGCCAGTCCGGGGCAATCACGTAATGGTCATGGCTCAGGGCATCCACCACAAATTGGTAGCTCGCGGCCACGTCCATCCAGCCATGCACCATGACCAGGGGCGTTTTGTCGGGGGAGGGCGTGCCCCAGATCTGAACGTGGTATTTCAAGTTGCGAATAGGGATAAATTCGCTGCGGGATTTTCTTTTGACTTGGTACATTTGACCCATCATACGGAGGAAAAACGTGAACGCCAGTCAAAAACGAGACAAGTCGGACCACCCGCACCCAGACGCCCATGCGCACATTCACGCCGACTACCAGTGGTTGGTACCTCAGCAGTTCAACATGGCCGAGGTCTGCTGCACGCGCTGGGCAGC
>CAIMHL010000164.1 GCA_903840825.1 uncultured beta proteobacterium | reverse complement strand
TTGTCAGCCACTTTGGACTGCTTGGGGTCGGTGATGAACGAGGCGGCAATCGTGGCATCACTCCACATGCCGCACTTGCCTTCGTTGTACAGGGCCAAAATTTCGTTGAAGCTGTTGGCCGAGGAACCAGGAGGGCCGTAATTTTTCAACAAATCAACGTAGAAGTTGATGGAATCTTTCCAAGGCTTGCTCTCCAGCTGAGGTTTCCACTTCATGTCAAACCATTGGCCGCCGTTGGTGTTGACCAAGGTGCTCAGGAAAGCCATGTTGTCGCCCCAGCCCGGTTTGCCGCGCAGGCAAATGCCGTACACGCCATTTTTGGGGTCATGAATTTTGGCGGCCAGGTTTTTGACCTCGGTCCAAGTGGGCTTGTCAGCCACCTTGATGCCGGCTTTGTCAGCCAGGTCTTTGCGGTACATCAGCATCGAGCTTTCGCCGTAGAAAGGCGCCGCAAACAGTTTGCCGTCTACAGAGAGGCCATTGCGCATGGCGGGCAACAGGTCATCCACATCATAGGCGGCATTGGTCTTGAGCTCGGTCAGCCAGCCTTTTTTGCCCCAGATGGGGGTCTCGTACATGCCGATGGTCATCACATCGAACTGACCGCCTTTGGTGGCGATGTCGGTGGTAACGCGCTGGCGCAACACGCCTTCTTCAAGGGTGACCCATTTCAGCTTGATGTCCGGGTTGGCGGCCTCAAAGGCACCGGTGTGTTTTTGCATTTCGATCATGTGCCCGTTGTTCACGGTGGCAATCACGAGTTCGGTGGCGGCTTGGGCGGCACCACAAACGGTCAGGGCCATGGCGGCAGCCGTGGCAAGGCGAGTTTTCATTTTCATCGGAGTGTCTCCTCGAAGGGGTTTGTTTAGGTCGCTGTTCAATGCATTCTTGCGTTCAGCACTGACACCCTGAACGATACTGATCCGCTCGTGCCGACTTGGTACTTATATCGAAGGATGCAGTACTTAATTTCACTTCCTACCTAGGATTTATACCTAGTCGCCTCAAGAAGGTATTGATATTTGGACAACGGAGCCTGTTGGCCTGTGTTTTACACGCTATGCATTAAATAGCTGCTTAAGCATACCCCTATTGGTCTATAGCTTGTTTTTATTTAAATTTACAAAAGTCGATGGCGTAAAAAAACCGCTTGCCTTGGGGCAAGCGGTTTCAAGTCCGAAGGACTGAAATTAGCGCTTACATGCCAATCTGGCCGCCATCAGTGCGAACGACCGCAATAGTGGCCGAGCGGGGGCGGCCTGGAACGCCATAGCCCTGGTTACCGGGCCACTGGCTTTGGAAGGCAAAGTCGGCGGCCACACCGAGCGCGGGCGAATTTTCACCGGGGTGTTGAATATTCACAAACAAGGTCCTCCCATCGGCCGACTCGGTCAGGCCGGTCACCTCGGCCCCTTTGGGCGCGACCAGAAAACGGCGCAATTTAGCCTCTCCCAGTGCCGCACCAATGAACGTGTCTTGCGTGCCTGTGACAACCGCACCGCTGACCGTCATGCTGTTGGCAACCGACACTTTCTTGCCATCGCCCACGCTGCCCGGAATAGCGGCCAGCAACATGCAGTTGGTCTCGTCGGTGTAGGCGCCATCGTCGGTCTGAATCCAGCAAATGCCGGTGCTCTTGCTGAACCACAGACCGTCGGGTGAAGAGAATGAGTTTGACGCCGTCAGGCCAGACAAATTGACACTAGCGGCCATGTCTTCTTCAGCGCCAAACAAGAAAATATCCCAACCAAATGTGGCGGCAGTCGGCAGGCTATCCTGCTCTTTAAACCGGATGATGTGGCCATTGGGGTTGCCTTAACTCTTTTTACCATCGCTATCGGCATAGGCACGGGGGTTGGCCGCGTCTGCTGTGGTCGGGGTGCGGTTGGCGCTGGAGTTGTTGGTCAGCGTAAAGTAGATCTC
>CAIMHL010000163.1 GCA_903840825.1 uncultured beta proteobacterium | reverse complement strand
TTTACAGGTAACATTTTTGAATACGAACGCAAACTTAAAGAAGCGACGCGGGCGCCAGCAACACCTGCGCAACCTTCTGCGCCAGTCGCCGTGGTGGACGAAGCAACTGGAAAAATAAAATATGTCAGCCGCGATGAAGCAATTAGCAAAGGCATGACGCCTGCAAGCGCGCAAGAAAGTCTGCCGCCAAAAGAAATTCAAAAACGTGAAGCCGCGTTGCCCCAAGCACGGCAATCAGTTAAAACTATTTCAAACACCATGTCAGTTATTGGTCAAACAGTAGATAGCTTGCTTGCTAACCCAGACGGTATTGATGGCATAACCGGACTTGTATACGGCGTTACACCTGCAATTACTGGCCCCGCACGAAAAGCAAAAGCTGAACTTGATCAACTAAAGAACTTGGCGTTTATACAAGGAATTACTGAACTTCGTGCGGCGTCTAAAACCGGTGCTGCGGTTGGTAACATAACTAACCGAGAAGGCGATAGATTTGAAAATCTTAAAGCATCATTAGATCGGTCGCAATCAAAAGAAGATTTAATAGCCGCGTTAAAGAAATTAAAAACGCAAGCTGAGCTTACATCGCAATTTACAACAGAAGCGTTTGATGATACATATAGCTACAAGTCTGCCGCGCCTGCCGCGCCTGCTGCGGGGCAAGGAACTGGCGGATTTAAATATATTGGTAAAGAGAACAAATAATGGCTACCAAATACCGTGTTCAAGGCCCCGATGGTGCGGTTCATGTCTTTGAAGGGCCAGATGACGCAACGCCAGCGCAAATAGAATCGTTTGCGGCTCAGACTTTTGGCGCTGCGCCTAAAATTAGTAGTGGCATACCTAGCGCGCGTCGTACTGGCGTTGATCAAATTCCTGGATATGATAGACCTATACCCGCCGCGCCAGAGGCGCCACCAAAAAGATACGGTGGCCCGTTGCCAGAAGCGCTAATGGCTCCTATTGAAACGGCAGTCACTTTGGGCACGGGCCTTGTCACCGCGCCTATCGTTGAGGCGTCAAAAATTGGCGGCACGCTTCTTAGTGGCAAGTACGGCACGCAAGAAGGTATTCGCGCCGGCGAAGCCGTAGGGCGTAAAGTTCAACAATTTTTTCAGCCAGCCATAAGCCCAACCGCCCAAGGCCAAGTCGAAAGCATTGGCAACGCATTGGCCAGCACTGGTTTGCAAGGCGTACCCTTAAACGTGCTAGGCGATCTTCAGCGCGGCGTAGCCCCTGCATTGCGAGCTACTGCTGACACCGTGCGTGCGCCTCTTGCCGCCCGTGCAGAGACAATTAAACAAGCCCGTATTCGTGAAAGCCAGATTAACGCGCCGCGCATTGATGCGGCCAAAGATGCTTTCGACATGGGCTTTGCATTAGACCCCGCGCTTTCTAACCCCAGCGCAGCCAATCGTATGCGGGCGGCTACAGTAGGATCAACAGCGTTACATAGCAATCTATCCAAACTCAATCTACCTAAAGTTGCGATGCGCGCTAAGGAAGATATGGGCTTGCCAGAAACTATGAAACTTGACGCAAAAGCGTTCGATACCGCAATGGACGCGCCGAAAATCAGTGAGCCATACGACAAAGTTAGGGCAATTCCCAGTATCGTAGCGGATGATGCAGTGCTAACCGAGCTTGACAATTTGCGAATCGCCCCCGCAATTGGCGATACAGGTCAAGCCGCCAGCGTCAATAATTTTTTAGATACGGTTAAACAACAACTTCAATCGGGCGCAAACGGCAAAACAATTGTTGATGGCATTCGTCAACGCCGCCGCGATGCCCAAGCAATTTACAACCAACAATCAGCCGGTATCAATCCACCATCGCCCGAAGCAATAGCTCGCGCAGACGTAAGCATGGGCGTAGCCAAAGCGCTAGAAAATGCAATCGAAAACAGTATTGCAGACCCTCGGTTGTTGGCAGAATTTCGGACTGCTCGCGCATTAGCAGGCAGAATCAATGATTATCGCCGCGCCACAAACTTGGCAACGGGCGTAGTTGACCCACAAGAATTGGCAAAACTGGCGGCTAAAGGCGAGCCCTTGTCGGGCAATTTAGCAAAGATTGCAAACACTGCGGCTAACTTTCCAGAAAATATGCAGGGCGGCGTGGTGCGCGAACCCGCTTTTACAGAGAAACTTACCCGATCCAGCGCAGGCGGCACTGTTGGCGCTATTCTTGGCGCGCCGTTTGGTTTGCCTGGTGCGATAGTTGGCGGCGGTTTAGGCGCAGCGCTTGGTAATGTAGGCGCGGGTATGGCCGCACGACGCATGGCAACGCCGGGGTTCCAACGGTCTACGGCGATGCCTACAGACTACCGTCCTGTGCCGTTAGGCACAACGCCTGCCGACATAAATTACGGTCCTAATCAGATGATGCCTTATGTAGCGCCTGTTGAGGTAATGATGCCGGGGCAAGGCGCGTACAACCCAAATTTCATTCGACCAGGCGAACCAACCTTTGGCGCGGCCCCCACACCATACGCGCAGCGGGCGTTGCCTAATGAAATACCCAAGCAAATATATGAAGCGCAAAAAAATGCTGAACTGGCGCAAGAGTTCCGCGCTGCTGCTGAACGAAAACCCGCAAGTCGAGGGCAAGAACTTGTTTTTGACCCAGTTACAAAACGGTTAGTACCTGCACAAAAAGGTATGCCCACCGCTACGGTTGACATCATTGAAAGCACTGGTAAAACAGCAACGTCTGCGGCAGAAAAAGCTCTCGCGGGTCAATTTTTCAATATGTCAGCGACTGAAAAAATAGCTTGGTCTAAAAGTCTGTTGGAAGGTATGCCCACCGCGCAAGGTGAAGCTATCTTTGGCAAACTGTCCCCTGAGAAAATTGCGGCAAGAATGGACGACCGCGCATTTGCTCAAAAGGCCATAGACAAAGCCCGTGAAATGGCGCAAATGTACGACGACTTGGCCAAGCGTCAGGCAAACGAAACGGCGCGGCGCGATGCGGCCATATTGCGTGAGCAAATGTATGACAAAGCAGACATGATGGAAGAAAGTTTGCGTAACCCTCGTCCAGTATCTGGCAAAGGCCAAGGCCCCAAGACCCGAGCAGCACAACGCAATCAACTTGCGCCCGAACAAGAAATCCAAAACGCATTAGCAAAGCCATTTGAAGTAACCATTCGAGGCATAGGCAGTACAAAATGATGGATTACCAGATATTCTTTAACTTGGCTGTGGCAGGCGCAGGGTTCTTTGGTGGATGGATTCTCAACAGAATCTACGTTGCGCTGGACCGGCTCGACAGCGATGTGCGCCACATGCCGTCCCAGTACGTCGGGCGAGATGACTACCGTGCTGACATCAAAGACATCCGAGATATGCTAGGCAAGATATTTGACAAACTGGATAACAAAGCAGACAAATGAATGCGCTGGCTAATACTCCTCATCCCCCTTTTGCTGGGGGTAAGCACCTCGTGCAACATCGGCGAGTTTAAGATACTTGCGCTGACTACACATGACCCAAGCAAGCGCAAAGAAGTAACGCTGGACTGGCTAAAAAAGAATGGTGAGCAATGCTCCAAGGAGCAACTGACAGGGCTGTTTAACGCATTACCCGAGTGGCTTGGGACAGCAGATAACTTTGAAATTAGGGGTTTAATCCATGAATTCTACCGATCTAAAGAGTAGGCTTACTTTTACCGTCACAGTGATGGTGGCTTTAACCCTTTGTATTGCTGTGCTTGGAATGGTCACGGCGTTCTTGCTCGGTCTTTGGGCCAAGGAAGTTGATAACGCAGAAATTTTCTCCCTGCTATCTCCTGCCTTCCAAACGATTATCGGGGGCTTCATTGGACTACTGGCGGGCGTGCGTTTGTCCCATGATGAAGATAAATGATTGATTCGCTGCGTTGGTATCCGATACTTCCGGTGGTGGGCTACCCGACAAAGTTTGATGTTGTCAATCAGCGCATGGAACGTCTGGACTCTGAGAATTTAAATTTATTAAGATCACAACGGGCCGAGCATAAGATGCGTGACTTAGAGTTTGAGTTGTATGTCAAACGGGCAGATCAAGCCAAACTAAGATTAGAGATATTTCAAAACAGAAAGGTGGACTTGCTATGTTAGGTTTAGACGCTATGTTGGGAATAGGCTCCAAGCTCATTGATAAGCTGATCCCCGATCCCGCTGCCAAAGATGCTGCACGCCTTGAACTGATGAAACTACAGCAGTCGGGTGAGTTAGCAGCCATGACTGCCCAGACCGAGATCAACAAAGTCGAGGCGGCAAGCAGTAGCATATTTGTTAGCGGCTGGCGTCCAGCAATCGGATGGGTCTGCGCCTTGGCGATGTGCTATCAGTACCTTGTGCGCCCGTTCATTACCGCCTTCTACCCCGCCCTCACCTTCCCCGGCCTTGACGAAAATCTCTGGCAACTGATGATGGGTATGCTGGGGCTGGGCGGCTTACGCACATTTGAGAAGGTCAACAATGTCGCAACTAAGTAAGCACTTCTCCCTTGCGGAACTGACCCACACGGATCACCGTGAATTTGATAACACACCGAACGAGGCCGAACTTGAAAACCTTAAACGACTTGCGCAATTCCTTGAAAAAGTTAAAGCCCTCTTGGGAGGCCGTCCAGTTATGGTTAATTCAGCTTTCAGATCAAAGCTGGTTAATGATGCAGTGGGTAGCCGTGATACTTCTCAGCATCGGCTTGGTACTGCTGTGGACATCCGAGTCCCTGAACTGACCCCAGATCAAGTCGTACAGACGATTATTGCGTCAGGTCTTGCCTACGATCAAATCATTAGAGAGTTTGACCGCTGGACGCACATCAGCATCCCTAACACCCCCGAGGCAGCGCCCCGCCGTCAAGCGCTCATCATTGACAAGTCAGGGACACGGCCATACGCCTGAGTTTGCGGTACTTAGCCCAAGTAGCGTTCTGGGTTCGCTTGAACCCTTCCAAATGCAGTTGTTTGTAAGCCTCTGACCTGTTTTTAGCATTTAAAACAATATGCTCCTCTATGCAACTCCAAAACTCTATTTTCGGGCGGGGCATTCTCGGCCTTGGTTGCAATGATTCGTACACGGTGGGCAAACATTCTTATGGTGCTGGATGTCGGCTGCTGATGCATCTCGGTCAATGAACTCGTCATCGCTAAACCAAGTCCTCAAGATCAACCGCTTGCGCCAGCCGGTCACGGCTTTGATAGCGTCAAATGCTTCATCTTCATCAGTTTTCATTTTTGCTCCTTCTTAGTCATCTCATGCAACACTTCCTCAATGTGACCTAGGTGATTACCCGACCACATGTCCCATGTAGCTGTGCGCTTTTGGTTGATGGTCAAATCGCCGTTAGGGCTGTGCCGTAGCAACTCCCCCATGTCTTTACAACTTGCCGTAAATTTCTTTGGTTCCTCTTGATCGGGACAGATCGTGTATGTGTAGGGTAATTTAGCCATTGTTCTTCTCCTTGAGTGTTGACTGCGCCATCAGGATTGCCCACTCTGTAGTCTGCGAATTGGCACGAATAGTCTCGACTTCTTTGTCGGTCAGTTCTTGCCAGCCCTGTGCCTTGGTTATGCGAGGGTTAGTCAACACCGACATGATTTGATAATTCTGCTTAACGACCTGCTCGTTCACGGCAAAGATGCGGTGCAATAATTCTGTTTGATCTTCGCTCATGTGTTCTTCTCCTCTGTTGGCCCATTGAACAGCGCCATGCCCAGTTGACCAAGCATCACGGCCTTCAATCGCTCCCGATCCTCTTCTGGGTATTCAGCAGCAACGTCATTCATTATTTTCAGAATGTCTTCTGCCATCTTTTGTGGTGTGATGATGCTCATCTGTCTTCTCCATCAAAGGTTTCAATGTGTGTCTGCAAGTCAACGATGCGGGCTGTTTGTTGCTCCAGCAGTGCGTCTTGGTCAGCCACGATTTTTTTGTAGCCAAGCAACTCACCCTCAAGCTCATGGATGCGGTGTTTCAAAGCTCGTACGTCGCCAATTGCAAGCTCCTGCTCTGGCTGTGCCAAGGCTTCTTTTATGGCATCTCTCGTTTCAATCGGGCGCAAGATTGCTCCGTGTTCGCAGAACATCTCCAGCGCCTCAAGCGCCAGCTTTAATGCTTCTTTCATGTTTGTTTCTCCTTAAACCATTTGATTACTGCGTTTTTGTTGTAAAACCGTTTTTCTTTTCTCGGTGTCAGGACTGGCCTTGGGCCAGCCTTGTCAGTAGCAATTAGCGATGCTAGATGCCGGTGCGGAACGCCCAGCTCCTGCGCTATCTCCCACAGTTGCCAAAGAGGTGGGCGGTTCACATCAAATCCCTGTACGCCTTGATGGCGGTCTTAAGGTCACGGGTAAGCTGCTGGATAATGTCGTCTTGCTCACACAATTTATCGTAGCACTCACGCGCAAACTTGGCCAGCGTGGCCTGCTCCCATGCTTCAAAGTTAGGCCGGTCCATTTTTAAACAACTCCACATATTGCTTGGGCATAGCGGCTAAGAACTGGCGCAGCCGGTCAGCGCCGCCCCAGGCTTGAAATGCCTCCCACTGACTGTCCGACATGCGAATCTGGCGAGGGTTCAGCGGCTCTGGCGGCTTAGGGCGTGGCATGACGCACCTCCGGCATCGGTGGCCGCGCCTCACTGGGCGGTGTCCAGCCGTACTCACGCCACAGCGCCTGCACATCTGATCCGCGCTTGAAGTTAAAGTCCTTATCGTCTAGGCCCCTACGGGGGTAGGTGATCCGTGTGCCCTCGGGCGGTGTCCAATTGATAGTCATGGCTTAGTTGCCTCCTGTAAAAGTTCAATACGCTCTCTTGCTACTCTCAAAGTGTTGTAGCGCTGGTGCAGGCGCTGCAATACAGCAGCCCGTTTGTCGTTGCGCCTCTCGTGCGCCAGCATCTCCAAGACCTTACCCTCGTCCAGCGTTCGCAAGGCGCTGTTAAGGCTTCTCCATGTGTGCTGCAATTTTGGCCTCCAGTTCAAGAATGGTTATTTTGATACGGTCCAGACTGCGCTTGGCCGCATTGGCCTCACGCACGCTGATCCGCAACTCGGCCTTAGCGGCCTTGAGTTTGGTTTTCCATAGGGTAATTCGGTTCACTTGAGTTCCTCCATTGCAATATCACTGATGGCACGCTTGTCTTGCAGTGCCGCGTAAATTCTCTCATCCACAGTCTTAAGGGTCGTCATCACATACACCCAGACCGCATTTTTCTGACCGCTGCGGTGCAGGCGGCCAATCGTTTGCTCGTAGAGTTCAAGCGACCACGGCAGGGACAAAAAGACCATGTTGCAGCCGCCATGCTGGAGGTTTAGCCCGTGGCCTGCCGACTTTGGATGCACTAGCAGCATCTCGATCTTGCCTGCGTTCCAGCGCTCAATCGCCTTGGTGTCGTCTAGCGTCTGCGCCTTTGGATAGCGGCGTTTGAGTTCAGCCAACTCCTCTTGGTAGGTGTAGGCAATGATGGTGTTGGCCCGTTGGTTCTCAGCAAGCAGCTCGTCCAGCCGGTCAAACTTGTGGCTGCTAAACCAGATGCTCGAATTGGCGTCATAGACAAACCCGCTGGCCATCTGTTGCAACTTGCCGGTGACAACGCCTGCGTTGAGCGCAACCGCCTTGGCCGTTGGAAACTCCACCACAAAATCTTTCTTCATCTTGTTGTAGTGCGTCAGGTCCATCGCGCACATGACAGGTACAATGTTCAGCGACGGCAACGTATAGTCCCCCGCCTCCAAGACAAATGTGGCAGGCTTAATCACGGCCATGACCTTCTCAAGGGAGCCTACTCGGGGTGCCCATTCGCCGTACTCTTTGTTAATCAGGACAAAATACTGCTGCTGAAACGCGCCTTTAGACCGGCCCAAGAGGGACTGGTCAACGATCTTGCATTGCCCAAAGACATCTTCCAAACCGTTGCTGGTAAAGCTGCCAGTCAGGCCCCAGCGAATAGGGCAGTCCAGCACCTTGTGCAGGGCCTTGAACCTTGCGCCAGAGGGGTTTTTAAGGCGCGTGAGTTCGTCAAACACCACGGCGTCAAAGTCCAGCGTTTGCTTGGCCAGCCACTGCAAATTGTCGTAATTGGTTACAACCACTTGGGCGCTTGAGCTAAGGGATGCTAGGCGCTGCTTGATGCTACCAACACAGACCGACAGGCTCATCTGGTGCGCCCACAGCTTTTGCTCGACAGGCCATACGTCGGTACAGACGCGCTTGGGGGCCAGCACTAAAAAGCGCTTGGCGTAGCCGCCGTCCAGCATGGCCTGCATGGCCGTCAGCGTGATGGCAGTCTTGCCAGCCCCCACAGGGGCGAGAATCATCGCTCTGTCGTTCTCAAAGAGAAAGTCAGCAGCTTGGTTCTGATAGGGTCTTAGCTCCATTGCGCTGCCATCGCGTCTGCGATGCCTTGATAGGTTTCCGAACGCAACTTCCAACGATCTTCAGAAGGAGGCAAATAATGCAAGCGCTCGCGTTGATTTTTAGGTAATTGCATCATCTGTTCTTTGACATCGTTTGTGGGCGTCAATGGCGGTATGCCTTTAAGCCAAAGACAAGTGGCCTTTTGCTCCATATGGCCAAACATCCACGGTTGAATAACTTGATCTGGCTTGCGCCAAAGGGATGACATTACACACACGGGGTTCTCAATGGCAATGCAAGGAATGTCTGATTTTGCCAACAACATAAAAAAAGACGCGCTGGCTTGTTGCGCCCCTACGGCGCGTTTCTTTGCAAACCAAGCCGCGCCAGAGACAGATAAGTCCGTGCAAGGCGGGTGGGCAATCATTAAGTCCCACGGGTAATCTAAGACATCGCGCACATCGCCTTGGTAGTGAGGCCCTGTCGCATCTGTAGGCAGCAAGTCGCAGCTCATAGCGTCACACCCCCCCCGTAGGAAGGCGTCGCGTACACGACCGCTGTATTCACACGCCACCAACACTTTTAACCCACTCATCAACATGCTCCTTGTTCCACAGAACCGCATAGTTCTGATTAAGTAATTTCATTTCTGAGGCAAAGTGTTTCTGAAGTTCAGACAATCTGCCGCCTTTGGTTTTCAATTCCACAAACCAAACCGCACCATCGGGTAAACACGCAATGCGATCTGCTACTCCGCGCCTTCCGGGCGATGTAAACTTGTAAGCCCTGCCGCCGATGCTCTGCACAGACCTCACAAAATGCCGTTCGATTTCTTTTTCCATGTTTGCATCATACATCGTAAAAAAGATTTGCACAACTTCTTTTTTATGTGATATAGTGATTGCTCCACTCAACTAAAGGACAATCAAATGGACACTAGAGTCGAATCCGATCAACCAAATGTCAGCGTCACCGTTAGCGCATACGATGACGACGGCGTATGGATAAGCATCCACCGCCATTGCGCTTACGCCAGCGCAAGCCTCACCCGCGCGCAAGCAGAACAACTGCGCGACGGCATCAACATTCTTTTGGAGACAGTAAAATGAACGACATACCTGAAATGACTTTGCGCGATTACTTCGCTGCCAAAGCAATGACTTGGTTCCTCACCGCGCTTGAGGAAGAAAAAATGATAGATGACGAGCCTGCGCTTTTGCGCCAGTTTGCTGCTGCTCAGTCTTACTGGATGGCCGATGCCATGCTGAAAGCGAGGGAAGCATGAAACACAGTAACATCGTCGGCGGCTCGACCGCCAAGCGCGTCATCAACTGCCCAGGCTCAGTGGCCTTGGTGCAAAAGATGCCCAAGCAACCGTCTAGCAAATACGCTGACGAGGGCACGCTGCTGCACAATGTCATCTCTGAAATTCTGATGTCTGAAGAGACGCCCGAGTCTTACCTTGGCACACGCTATGAAGATCAGACGCTCACGCAAGAGTTGATCGACACCAAACTAAAACCCGCCCTTGATGCGCTTAACATCATCGATCCCAATCACAAGATGCAACTAGAGGCCGAGACAGTCGTTCACTTTGGTGACCTCCTGCCCGATGTCTTTGGCAGCGCCGATGTGATAGCCAGAATAGGCGACAGGGCCATTGTGCTGGACTGGAAGTTCGGTTCTGGTGTAACGATTGATGCCGAAAATAACCCTCAATTGATGTTCTACGCCGCTGCGGCCATGCGCACCAAGGAGGCCGCATGGGCCTTTGATGGTGCAACCGAGATCGAACTCATCATCGTGCAGCCGCCTGAGATCAAGCGCTGGGTGACAACGCCTGAGCGCATCGCAGCGTTCGAGCTAGAGTTGGTTCACGCTGTCAGGGCCGCATCCAAGGGCAACGCCCCGCTGGCAACAGGCGATCATTGCCGCTGGTGCGCTGCCAAGCCAATCTGCCCCAAGATGACCGGCGCTGCCGAGAGGGCGCTCAAGGTTGCAATTGACGGTCTGGATGCCCCTCAGATCAGCGCATACCTTAAGAACGCTGACATGCTGGAGGGCTGGATCACAGACCTGCGCTCGCTCGCCTTGCAGATGCTCGAATCAGGGGCCAAGCTGCCCGAATACAAACTGGTCGCCAAGCGTGCGATCCGGTCATGGACCGATGACGAAAAGGCCAAAGTCGCCCTGTTCGCATACGGCCTTACAGAATCTGAGGTGATGGAAACGTCCGTAGTCTCTCCGGCAAAGGCTGAGAAGGTGCTTAAAAAGCGCAAGCTCGCCCTGCCAGACGACTTGGTTGTGGCCATCTCTTCAGGTAACACTTTGGCAAGCGCAAACGATCCGCGCCCCGAGG
>CAIMHL010000162.1 GCA_903840825.1 uncultured beta proteobacterium | reverse complement strand
TGTTGTCTGGCTGACCATGCGGCTAACTGCCAAAATATGTTTGGTGTCAATGTTTAAATCGAGACCGAAATAATCCTTGCGTGTTTTAACAGCCATGACGACTTCTTCAAGACTGCAGTTGCCAGCTCGCTCGCCCAAGCCATTGATCGTGCACTCGATTTGACGGGCACCACCAATTTTGACGCCAGCCAATGAGTTGGCGACAGCCATGCCCAAATCATTGTGGCAGTGCACGGACCAAATAGCCTTGTCCGAATTGGGGATTCTCTCGCGCAAATTTTTAATGAAGTTCCCATAAAGCTCTGGAATAGCGTAGCCCACCGTATCAGGAACATTGATGGTAGTTGCACCCTCATGAATGACGGCTTCCAAGACACGGCAAAGAAAATCAGGGTCACTCCTGTAACCATCTTCCGGACTGAATTCAACGTCATTGACTAAATTCCGGGCAAAACGGACTGAAAGTTTGGCTTGTTCAAACACTTCATCCGGCGACATCCTGAGTTTTTTCTCCATGTGCAATGCTGAGGTGGCAATGAAGGTATGGATACGCGCGCTATTGGCACCTTTAAGCGCCTCTGCAGCACGGGAAATATCGCGGTCGTTGGCACGGGACAGGGAGCAAATTGTTGAATCTTTGATGGCATTCGCAATAGCTTGAACAGCTTCAAAATCACCGTTCGAACTTGCTGCAAAACCAGCCTCGATCACGTCAACCTTCAGACGCTCGAGCTGTCTTGCTATGCGCAGCTTCTCGTCTTTATTCATGGAAGCACCTGGCGATTGCTCGCCATCGCGCAAGGTTGTGTCAAAAATTATTAATTTATCTGCCATTTGAATTCTCCAATAGTCCAGAAAGCTTGACGCAATGAGTGTGGTTAAAAAGCAAAAAGCCCGTAGCGGATGCTTACGGGCTTCAGGATGTGGGTAGTACGAACCCTACCAACTCCGCCCGCTTGGCAGTAGTAGCAAAAGAAGTAGAGTGGAGTTTGCCATGAAGTGAAATATAGCACAGGTGCACAGGAAAACCGTCAAAGACGAATTTTGCTACTTGTGCAAACCCCTCTCATCCGGCTCATCAGTAGAGGTGCTGATCACACTCGTCTGAATGCCTTTAGCTTTGCGCCAGAAATAGATGCCATAGCCACTAAAGCCGTATGCAACAAACACACCGAATAAAACAATCGGAGGATCGATATTGATGACAGCAATACCCAAGGCGATCAACACTATGAAGGCAAAAGGCACACTGCGCTTCATATGAAAATCCTTGAAACTATAAAAAGGCACATTGGTCACCATAGTGAGACCCGCATACAGGGCTAGCGCGAACATCGGCCAAGCTACATCTGGGCCTTTGTAGCCCTGCTCAGTCATCAGCCAGATAAATCCTGCAACCAATGCTGCCGCGGCAGGGCTGGGCAAGCCTTGGAAAAACCGCTTATCTACCACAGCGGTATTCACATTGAAACGAGCCAACCGAAGTGCAGCGCAAGCACAATAGACGAAAGAAGCAATCCAACCCCAGCGCCCCAACACCTGGAGCGACCAAACGTAAGAAATAATGGCGGGCGCAGCGCCAAATGAAACCATGTCTGAAAGAGAGTCCATTTGCTCACCAAATGCACTCTGTGTATTGGTCATCCGTGCGACACGTCCATCTAGACTATCCAGCACCAACGCGCAAAATATTCCCACAGCAGCAAGATCAAAGCGCCCATTGATAGCCATCACAATGGCATAGAAGCCACCGAAGAGTGCGGCCAACGTAAAGAGGTTGGGCAGTACGTAAATACCTTTTCGTCTTTTGCTAACCGTAGCGGTGTCAAGCTCAACTGACTCTGACTCATTTCCATCATGCATTGAATTGGCCTCCTGCATTCCATAATAACAAAGGCCACCGAAGTGGCCTTTGTCGATTAAGTCAAAAGACTTAGTTGCGGGTCTGATCAACCAGCTTGTTCTTTTTAATCCAAGGCATCATGGCGCGAAGTTTCTCACCCACTTGCTCGATCTGGTGCTCAGAAGTCAGGCGGCGGCGGCTCAACAATGTTGGAGCACCGGCCTTGTTCTCAAGGATAAAGCTCTTGGCGTATTCGCCAGTCTGGATATCCTTCAGGCACTGGCGCATAGCGTCTTTGGTAGCGCTGGTCACGATGCGTGGACCTGTCACGTATTCACCATACTCAGCGTTGTTGGAGATCGAGTAATTCATGTTGGCAATGCCGCCTTCATAAATCATGTCAACAATCAACTTGAGTTCATGCAGACACTCAAAGTAAGCCATTTCAGGCGCGTAACCAGCTTCAACCAAGGTCTCAAAGCCCGCCTTGATCAATTCAACCGTACCGCCGCACAAAACAGCTTGCTCACCAAACAAGTCAGTTTCTGTTTCTTCACGGAAATTGGTTTCAATAATGCCAGCTTTGCCACCGCCGTTGGCCATGGAGTAGCTCAAAGCCAAATCGCGTGAACGACCAGATTTGTCTTGGTGCACCGCAATCAGGTGAGGCACGCCGCCACCTTGCGCGTAGGTTCCACGCACTGTGTGACCTGGAGCCTTAGGAGCAACCATCCAAACATCCAGATCGGCACGAGGAGTCACTAAACCGTAGTGAACGTTAAAGCCATGTGCAAAAACCAGGGAAGCACCCTGTTTAATATTGGGTTCAATATCGTTGGTGTACACAGAGCCAATTTGCTCATCAGGCAAC
>CAIMHL010000161.1 GCA_903840825.1 uncultured beta proteobacterium | reverse complement strand
TATTTTAAAAAAACATCAGCCTTCTTTGTCCGGGAACTGCGATCAGTTTCAAGCTCGAAGCGTTTTTGCAAAAGAAGGCCGTACCAGTCAACCAACTGTGCCACGTATTGGAGATTAGCCGCTCTTGCTACTACACGGCGTGCAGGTGCTCTCAGGCGCTACCCGTGGTGTGAGAGGCCAGAGTGCATTTGAGGGCTGCGTTTTCGGCCAGTGGTGGGGCTTACGGTAGTCGTCGCTTGCGCTGCGGCAATAGCTACACGAGGTATCGCACTTGGCCTGTATCGCGTGCGCAGTTTGATGCGAAAGTATGGACTGCGCTCAGTGTGGAGGCACTAATTTGTACAGACAACCGATAGTAAGTATGCGTTGCCCATCTCGCCTAATGTGTTGAGCCGTGAGTTCAACCCGACCCAGCCCAACTTGGCCTGGGTCGCTGACATGACCTACATTCGTACGCGCGGCGGTTGGCTGTATTTGGCGGTGGTGTTGGATTTGTTTGCACGCAAGGTTGTGGGCTTTGGCGGTGGCGCCCGGCATGCAGGCCACCCAGGTGTGCAAGGCTTTGCAACTGGCCATCGCACAGCGCCAACTGCAAGTTGGTCTAATCGTGCATTCGGACCTTGGAAGCCAATACGCAAGCGCTGTTTATCAGTCGCTGCTAAGCAAACATGGCATGGTTGACGGCATGAGTCGCAAGGGCAACTGCTGGAACAACGCGGTGATGGAGTGCTTCTTTTTGAATTTAAAAATGGAGCATGTTTGGCATAAAGATTACGCCAAACATACTAAGGCGACTAGCGACAATGCTGGCTATATTGTGGGCTTTTACAACAGCGACCGGCTTCATTCCGAACTGGGTAACTTACCCCCCAATGCTTTCGAGAAGATATAGGCATCATCACAAACTATCGGACTGCGCGAAATAACTTGAACAGGACATTCGCAGTTGCAGCACCACAGGTGCTCAACAAATAGTCAGTGTACACATCAAGGTCAGTATTTTTCATCCGGTGAGCCTATCAGGGATGGGCAGCGTAACATCAGGTAATAAATCGATCACAGCTGTCCAAGCAGCAAAAACTCCATCAGCGCTTTTTGGGCATGCAAGCGGTTTTCGGCTTCGTCCCACACCACAGACTGCGGGCCGTCGATCACGTCGGCCTCCACCTCTTCCCCCCGGTGGGCGGGCAGGCAGTGCATAAACAGGGCGTCGGGTTTGGCGATGCGCATCATGTCTGAGTCCACACACCAGTCGGCAAAGGCTACTTTGCGCGCTTCGTTTTCGGCCTCATAACCCATGCTGGTCCAGACATCGGTGGTGACCAAGTCAGCCCCGGCGCAGGCTTCCATCGGGTCAGCAAAGACCTTATAGCTGTCACTTGAGCGCAGCCCGGCAATGGATTGGTCCACCTCGTAGCCACCCGGCGTGCTCACATGCACCTTAAAGCCCAAAATCTCGCTGGCTTGCAACCAGGTGTTGGCCATGTTGTTGCCATCGCCCACCCAGGCTACAGTTTTGCCTGCAATAGAGCCCCGGTGCTCAATGTAGGTAAAGATGTCCGCCAAAATCTGGCAAGGGTGAAACTCGTTGGTCAGGCCGTTGATCACCGGCACGCGGGAGTGCTCGGCAAAACGCTCAATTTTGGTTTGCTCGTAGGTGCGAATCATCACCAAATCGACCATGCGGCTGATGACTTTGGCGCTGTCTTCAATCGGCTCAGCCCGGCCCAGCTGGCTGTCGCCCGTGGTTAAGTGCACCACGCTGCCGCCTAACTGGTACATGCCCGCCTCAAAACTCACCCGCGTGCGGGTGGAGGCTTTCTCAAAAATCATGGCCAACGTGCGGTCCACCAATGGGTGGTGCTTGTCGTAGGTCTTGAATTTCTTCTTGATCAGTGCAGCACGTTCAAAAAGATAGGCGTACTCAAGAGCGCTCAGGTCGCTGAATTGGAGGTAATGTTTCATGGCAGGTTCCAGGCGGCAGGCTTTACGCC
>CAIMHL010000160.1 GCA_903840825.1 uncultured beta proteobacterium | reverse complement strand
GTGGGTCTTGAGGCCGAGCACGCCATACACCACCTGCGCCCCAATAGACTCCAACATTTCTGCCCAGTTGATATTGGCCTCTTCGTCAAAGCGTGCCTTCAACTCGACCACCACCATCACTTCTTTGCCGCGGCGCACAGCTTCGCGCAACAAGTCCATAAGCTCTGAATCAGACCCTGTGCGGTAAATGGTTTGCTTGATCGCCAGCACCTGAGGGTCGTTCACGGCTTCACGCAAAAAAGCCAGGACTCCGCCGAAACTCTCAAAAGGCTGGTGAATCAGGACATCACCCTTTTTTAACTGATCAAAAAAAGATACGCCTGGGACTAGCTGTGTGGGATAGGTGGCACTATAGGCTGGAAAGCAAAGCGCCGGGGCATCCACCAGCTCCACAAGTTGGGTGAGGCGGACTAGGTTAACAGGGCCCGGAACGCGGTAAAAAGCTTGTTCGGGTAACTCAAACTGTTTGAGCAAAAATGCGCTGAGGTAGTCTGAGCAACCCTCGGATACTTCAAGCCGAACCGCAGCCCCAAAATGTCTGTGCTGCAAACCATGGCGCAAAGCAGTTCGCAAATTTTTGACATCGTCTTCGTCCACGGCTAGGTCCGAATGACGAGTCACCCTGAACTGAGAAAACTGACTAACCTCACGGCCGGTAAATAGCTCGTTGAGGTGAGCGCGAATCACGCTGGAAAGGGATACGAAATAGTGTCGACCACCGGAGACTTTGAAGGGCATCAAAATCATGCGCGGCAAAACACGCGGAACCTTGACAATGGCGACCGGGTTGTCACGACCAAAGGCGTCGCGACCTGAAAGTCGAACAATGAAGTTAAGTGACTTGTTGGCTACTTGAGGAAACGGATGGGCGGGGATCAAGACTCACGGGAATCAATAAGGGACGAACTTCGCGTTCAAAATACTGCTTAACCCATTGCCGCTGAGCCACATTGCGCTCACCGTGGGAAATTATTTTGATACCTTGGGCTTCAAGTGCTGGCAACAAGGCATCGTTGTACAGCGCATATTGCCGGGATACCAGATCGTGGGCTAATTTCGATAAACGCGCAAATGAGGCCACTGAAAATTGGCCCTTGGTGTCCTTACGCTGGCACGCTACCAAGTGGGGTTCGCTTCGTACTTCAAAGAATTCATCCAAATTGGAGGAAACAATGCACAGATAGCGAAGACGCTCTAACAGAGGCACATCTGCCCGGTAAGCCCAATCAAGCACACGTTCATTGAAGGCCAAAATGCTGCGGTCACGGTCAAGCAAGTTGACTTCCCGGGATGCTAGGGGTGACTTGAGCTCAGAGTAAGTGGAAGACATGGCTGTGAGACGCTCTATATTTCAAAAAGATGACGTATTGTTAAATTATTAAATGTCAGTTTAGTGACAAATAAACGTCAGTTGAAATTGCGGCCGTTCTGGTTGAGCGCCTTTTTAGTTCAAGCACCCAGAAAATGCTTGCGATAGCGCAGAGGTAAGTCTTGGATGCGCATCATCATGGGCAGGTCTGCCGTGTTGAAATCTGGGTCCCAGGCGGGTGCGCCCAATACTTTGGCACCCAGACGCAAGTAACCTTTGATGAGTGCCGGAGGCTCAACCTCTAAAGTGCCGTCAAGCCGCTCCACGGGAAGGGGTAAACGGGGGCGAACGTGAAGTTCAATAGGGGCCAAGTGTGTTTCTTTAAGCTGATGCCAAATACTGGCCGCAACATCACCACTCATGATCCCGTTGTGGACCATGGGAATGCTGGCGCAACCGATCATGGTGTCGAGTTGGTTGCGAACCATAAACTCGGCAAGCGCACCCCATAAGGCCATGATGACGCCACCGTGACGGTAGTCAGGGTGCACGCAACTGCGACCCAACTCCACCATGCGCTCGCGCAGGCCACGAAGTCGGGTCAAATCAAATTCAAGATCACTGTAGGTGCTACCAACGCGACGGGCTTGAACGGGCGTCAAAAGTCGGTAGGTTCCGACTACTTCCTGTGTCGCCTCATCGCGCACCAACAGGTGCTCGCAGTAGTTATCAAAGAGGTCTATATCAAGGCCTGGCTGCGATGTAGCCAAACGCGCGCCCATCTCATTTGCAAAAACATTAAACCGCAATCGCTGCGCTGCACGAACTTCATCCGCGTGTTTAGCCCATGTCACCACCAGCGCACCACGCTCCGTTTTGGCAGCAGGTGCAACAGAAATACTGCTGGGAATAACTGCTGGGGGCCGACGGAATAAGCCCTTGGGGAATGTCAGAGGTGCAAAGGCAAAGGTTGGATTTGGAAGCTCTTTCATATCTTCTCCATGGGTGTAGTTTTAAAAATCAAACTAGCCAAAGAAATGCATTCCGAGCCGGATTGCGTTTAATGTTTTGTTCTTTGGCATGGTCTGATATTGCCCACTTACCATGACACCACTGTGGCAATTTGATGGCAATTTCATGACATATCAGCATGAAGCTAAAAGTCTGCGCAGACAAAAAAGGTCTGTGCTGAAAGAACAATCAGGGCGCGGGTTGATCGCTGTGCGAGACGTCAAACCCATCAGCCACGTAGGCGGGTCCCTTCATGAGCCAAACAATAACGCATGCGATGGTCACGGTTAAGACCAGGGTCCATATGAAAATAACCAAGCCAATCATGACGAAATCAAACAGCTGAATACGTCGGGCTAACTCAGCGGCCATGTTTTCAGTGATGAAAAAGCGAAATAGATAAGCCGCCAAAGCCGGCAACAGGGTTCCGGCCACCACTACGGTAGGCATCAAACGCAGCACGCGCCACTCAAGACCGTAGGGCGTTTGCTGGAAACCGGGTAATTTTTTAAGCCAGCTCATTTTTCAGTGAAATTGCGTTAGTCATACTAACCAGCCACGGCGCATCCAAGCATGCGCCAGATCAAGGCAAAGGAATTACGGGGGTCAGAGCCATTTTTGAAAAAATTGCGCACGCCCCGCTGAAGGGTCCAACTCATAATGGGTAAATCCGAAGCGGTAGTAGAGCCTGATAGCCCCCTCATTACCCTGAAGTACTTCAAGGGTGAGTTTGCATGCCCCGCGCTCAAGGGCTATTTGCTCTACCAAATCCAGCATTTTTTCGGCCACACGCTGCCCTCGATAGGCAGCTAAAACGGTCACATCATGAACGTTGACCAAAGGTTTGCAGGCAAAAGTGGAGAAACCTTCGATGCAATTCACCAAACCAACCGGCTGATCACCGGCCTCCCCGCCAAAAGCCAGCACACTGAAAGCTTGAGGTCGCTTGGCCAATTCATCAACCAAATGAGCCTTGGCAAAGTCACTCAGGGGGTCGCCTCCACCCATCGGGTCTTGGGCATAGGCGTCTAGCAAGTTGACAAGCGCCGTGGCATGGACGGCATTGGTGTAGTCAGCACGACAAACTGAGATGACGTGGCTTGCAGCCATGATCAAGCTGTCAGAGTGCTGGCAATGCGTTCCGCACAGGCCTTGGCTTG
Organism: uncultured beta proteobacterium; assembly: GCA_903840825.1. Lineage (GTDB taxonomy): Bacteria > Pseudomonadota > Gammaproteobacteria > Burkholderiales > Burkholderiaceae_C > Rhodoferax. Next base: position 3,381 of record CAIMHL010000160.1, on the reverse strand, counting down.
TGCGGCATCGCGCGCCTCCACCATCACGCGCACCAAAGGCTCGGTACCACTGGCCCGAATAAGCAAGCGACCGCTGTCGCCCAACTCAGCCTCTACCGCCGTAGTTTCACTGCCCAAATTGACACTGGCCTTCCAATCCTGTCCGGGTTTCAAGCGAACATTGATCAGTATTTGTGGAAATAAAGTGACATCGGCCAACAGCTGAGCCATGGTTTGGTCACTGCGAACACAGGCCTGCAGCACTTGCAGGGCTGAAATAAGGCCATCGCCGGTGGTGTGTTTGTCTAAGGCCAACAAATGGCCGGAACCTTCCCCGCCCAGTAACCAGTTATTTTTCTCAAGCTCCTCCAGCACATACCGGTCTCCGACCTTGGCCCGCACAAATTGAACACCTCGGGTTTTAAGTGCGACTTCAACCGCCATATTGGTCATCAGAGTACCTACAACGCCAGCCACTGCTTCTTGGCGCTTCAAGCGCTCATCGGCCAGTAAAAAAAGCAATTCGTCGCCGTTGTAGAGCCGCCCTTGGGCATCGACCAACTGAAGACGATCAGCATCACCGTCAAGAGCAACGCCAAAATGGGCTTGGTGTGCTTTAACTGCCGCAACCAGTGACTGGGGATGGGTCGCGCCTACCTCGTGGTTGATATTCAAGCCGTCAGGGGAGCAACCAATGGCAACCACTTCAGCACCAAGCTCATGAAAGACTTTGGGGGCAATGTGATAGGCGGCACCGTGCGCTGCATCGACCACAATCTTCATGCCCTTGAGCGTCAGGTCGTAGGCAAAGGTGCTTTTGCAAAATTCAATGTAGCGCCCTGCTGCATCGTCAAGGCGACGGGTTTTGCCTAGGTTGGCGGAGTCGGCCCACACGGGGGCCTCCAAAAGAGCAGCTTCAACATCAAGCTCCCAAGCATCAGGTAGTTTGGTGCCTTGGGCGCTGAAAAATTTGATGCCGTTGTCGGCAAACGGGTTGTGGCTGGCGCTGATCACCACGCCTAACGAGGCGCGCTGTGCACGAGTCAGGTAGGCCACGCCTGGGGTGGGCAGAGGGCCCAGCAGCACAACATCGACACCGGCTGAATTAAAACCACTCTCCAGCGCGCTTTCAAGCATGTAACCTGAGATACGGGTATCTTTGCCGATCAATACAGTCGGGCGAGATTCATGTTTTTTGAGCACGCGGCCTACGGCATGCGCCAGTCTTAATACAAAATCTGGCGTAATTGGCGCCTGCCCGACGGTGCCACGGATTCCATCTGTTCCAAAATATTTTCTTGTCATTATTTTTATCCCTTGAGGTTTTTTTAGGTATCAATATTTTAGGGCGCTCAGCACTTTAAGCGCCTGCACAGTTTCCAGCACATCATGCACACGAACGACGGACGCGCCGCGCTCGACCGCTAGCACTGCCGCCACCACGCTGGGCACCAGGCGCTCTTGGGGAGTCAGGGAGACAGAGGGTGTTCCGGCAACAACACCAAGCGACGACTTTCTTGACCATCCCGCCAAAAGCGGAAACCCAATAGTGAGAAGCTCGTGCTGACGCGCCAAAAGGGCCATGTTTTGAGCCACCGTTTTACCGAACCCAATACCCGGATCCAGCATTATTTGTGTGCGATCGAGCCCCAGTTCCAACAGAGCCGTCGATTGCAATTGCAAAAATGAGTGCACTTGTTGAACTACATCGCCCGTCATGGGGCTTGTTTGTATAGAACTGGGTTCAAGGTGCATATGCATCAGGCAGACGCCGCAATTGGGGTAACTGGCGACTACGCTCAACCCACTGAGGGACTTATCTGAGAGCTCAGGACTTGTCCAGCGCAGGGCCCAAACATCATTGATGATGTCAGCACCCAAATCCAGGACAGCTTGCATGACTCGGGGTTTGTAAGTATCCACCGACACGGGCACGCCTAACTTGACCGCCTCCCGCACCAAAGGCAACACACGCGCCAACTCCTCAGCATAAGACAAAGCCTGCGCGCCCGGGCGCGTTGACTCACCCCCAATGTCAAGAATGTCAGCACCGTCTTGAATCAACTGCTCGCAGTGACGCAAGGCGGCTGAAAGAGTGAAATTTTGTCCGCCATCCGAAAAGGAATCTGGAGTCGCATTCACAATACCCATTACTTTGGGTTGCGATAAATCAATCAAAAACCGGGTGGTCGTCCAATGCATACCTTGGCCTGAAAAATGAGATAAACCTCGTTAAAAACAAAAACGGGGCATAGAGCCCCGTATTTTGAATCTGATAACCGAGTTGCTTAAGCCGCAGTTGGCGCAGCATCCGGTTTGACTGCAGGCGCTGAATCACCACTGTTGCTGTCACCAGCTGTCGGGAGGACACGAGGCGTCCAATCCTTGGGAGGGCGCGGCTCCTTGCCCGACATGATGTCATCAATCTGCTCACTATCAATGGTCTCCCACTCAAGCAAAGCTTTGGCCATCGCATGCATCTTGTCTTGATTTTCTTCAATCAGCTTACGAGCCAGGCTGTATTGCTGGTCAATGATGCGGCGAACTTCAGAGTCCACCTTTTGCATGGTTTGCTCGCTCATGTTGGTGGTTTTGGTCACCGAACGACCCAAAAACACTTCGCCCTCGTTTTCGGCGTAAACCATTGGGCCTAATGCATCGGTCATGCCGTAGCGAGTCACCATGTCACGGGCAATGTGGGTAGCACGCTCAAAGTCATTGCTGGCACCGGTGGTCATTTGGTTCATGAACACTTCTTCAGCTATTCGGCCACCAAACAGCATGCTGATTTGGTGCAGCATGTATTCGCTGTCGTAGCTGTAGCGGTCTTGAGCGGGCAGACTCATAGTGACACCCAGTGCACGTCCACGAGGAATGATAGTGACTTTGTGAACCGGATCGCACTTGGACAACAGCTTGCCGATGAGGGCATGGCCAGACTCGTGGTAGGCCGTGTTGCGGCGCTCACCTTCAGGCATCACCATGCTCTTACGCTCAGGACCCATCAAAATTTTGTCTTTGGCCTTCTCGAAATCCTGCATTTCAACCGTACGGGCATTGCGGCGAGCAGCCATCAGTGCGGCTTCGTTACACAGGTTAGCCAAATCAGCACCTGACATTCCGGGCGTACCACGGGCAATCACCCCTGCATTGACGTCCTGGCCCAAAGGCACTTTGCGCATGTGAACATTCAAAATTTGTTCACGACCGCGAATATCTGGCAAGGTGACGTAGACCTGACGGTCAAAACGGCCTGGGCGCAACAGCGCAGCATCGAGAATGTCTGGGCGGTTGGTTGCAGCCACGACAATGACGCCCACGTTGGTCTCAAAACCGTCCATCTCGACCAGCATCTGATTCAGCGTCTGCTCGCGCTCGTCATTGCCACCACCCACACCGGCG
>CAIMHL010000159.1 GCA_903840825.1 uncultured beta proteobacterium | reverse complement strand
TCAGCATGTCGTTGGTGGGGAGCTACGTCGCTCTCTCAAAACCATTGGTGAGTGCGCTTCCTGTTTTCTTATTGGCATGGCTTCGGTTTGGCATAGGTGGACTTGCGATGCCGCTGTGGTTAAGAGCACCCGCCAACGAATTACCTATGAATAAGGGCACTCAAAAGCTGATCTTTCTCGAGTCTTTTTTTGGCAATTTTTTATTTACAGTTTGCATGCTGTATGGAATGAGCATGACAAGTGCTATCTCTGCCGGCGTCATCCTGGCAGCAATCCCAGCTGTCATTGCCATCATGAGTTGGTTTTTTCTCTCTGAAAAAATTAGCCGGCGCGTTGGACTTTCCATCGCAGTTGTCGCATCCGGTGCCTTTCTCTTTTCCCTGTCATCGACATCTCCGGTCAATCAAGATCTAGGATCTCATGAATCCATTCAGGCGTACCCAAATTCATTTTGGGGCAACTTGCTCATTTTTGGTGCCGTGGTGTGCGAAGCGGCTTACGCGGTGATCGGTAAAAAATTAACCGCATCGTTATCACCCAAGCGAATTACCGCACTTATTAATCTATGGGGATTTGCTCTGATGACCCCGATGGGCGTATTCGCGGCTTGGTCATTTGACTTTGCCAGTGTCTCAATCAATATTTGGTTTCTGCTGATTTTTTACGCCCTCGCCGCCAGCGTGGGGAGTGTTTGGTTATGGATGACGGGGTTGAAAAACGTTCCCGCCTCCAAAGCCGGTATTTTCACGGTGATGCTCCCGTTGTCAACAGCCAGTGTAGGAGTCATTTTTTTAGATGAAACACTTTCAGGCATTCAATCGCTGGCCTTTGTTATCTGCTTGCTTGGTGTCGTCCTGGCCACGTATTCGGGTGATGCATCCACCAAGAGAAACACGCATGTTTGAGACTCAAACGAGCGTCAGAATTGGCTCCTCAGGACTTACTGGTTAAAAACAGCTAAAACAACGAGAAAAAACGGGCTTTCCCAATGAAATAATTGCTTTACATCTTTGAAACAAGCTGTTTCTCCAGTAGCATTCGGTTTGCCAGTGAAGAAGCCGTTTTTCTCTGGTGATTCATCAACTTCGAGAAGGACAATAAATCATGGCAACTGCAAAGAAAGCTGCACCCGCAAAGAAAGCTGCACCCGCTAAAAGTGCTGCCCCCGCTAAAAAAGTAGCCGCCGCTAAAACGGTTGTAGCCAAAGCGGCCCCTGCCAAAAAAGCAGCCCCCGCTAAAAAGGCGGCACCAGCTGTCAAGCGCACAGCCAATGCAGCATTCATGAAGCCCCTGACACCAAGCGCAGCGCTGGCAGCAGTCGTCGGTGCATCACCACTGCCTCGTACTGAAGTGGTTAAACAGTTGTGGGTTTACATCAAAAAGCACAAGCTTCAAGATGCCGTCAACAAGCGCATGATCAACGCTGATGCGAAACTGAAAGAAGTTTTCAGCAAAGCACAGGTCTCTATGTTTGAAATGGCTGGCTTGATCGGCAAGCACCTAAAATAAAAAGCCTTCGCTTTTAAACAAAAAGGCCGATGTTCATCGGCCTTTTTTTATGGTTTTTTGGAGAGCGCTGCTTGCGTGATGGCACTTAGGGTTCCCCGGGTGCTGATGACTTCAGGATCCAGCATGACTTCAATCAAACTGCCCTGCTCTCTTGCGAATGCCGCCAAAAGTGCGGGCTCAAACTCAGCGGTATGGGTAATACGCTCTCCGGCATAACCATACGCCCGCGCCAAGCCCACGAAATCGGGGTTTTTAAGCTGCGTACCCGCCACATGCAGCGGATATTCGCGCTCCTGATGCATTCGAATGGTGCCAAACATACTGTTGTTGAGCAAAACAATAATGGTCTTGGCCCCGTATTGAGTGGCCGTCGCCAGTTCTTGCCCATTCATCAAAAAATCGCCATCCCCCGCCATCGTCAGTGCCAACCTACCGGTTGTCACCGCTGCAGCAATACCGGCAGGCACCCCATAACCCATCGCACCGTTGGTGGGTGCGAGTTGAGTTTTAACGCCTTTTGCCAAACCGTGGTGCTTGTAAAAACGATGGACCCAACTTGCAAAATTGCCGGCACCATTGGTCAGCACGGTGTCTTGTGGCAAGTGCTTTTGCAAAATGGCTACGACAGCAGACATGTCCATGTCACCGGGCAATTCTTGGGGCGTCAAGTTGCTCAAGTAATCAGCATGGCAGCCTTGTGCCCAAGCCTCCCAAGGCACCGATAGCGGCGCACTCAAGACCTCTAGCGACCGAGCGGCTGCATTCATGGTGGCGTTGATGGCTAAGTCAGCCTGGTAGATACGGTTCAGCTCTTCGGCACTGGCATGGATGTGAATCAACTTTTGTTTGGGTTTGGGGACATCAAACAAGGTGTAGCCT